>NZ_CAJHBH010000002.1:0-173793 GCF_904846585.1 Psychrobacter sp. H7-1 | reverse complement strand
TGAGTGTGATTGCGTACGAGTTGCTGATAACGTTTAATAAGTCTCGTATCTAGGGTCATTTTCTCTATACCATACTGCGCTATTTTATCAAATTTATGCTCACTGATAAATTGTGTAGATACCTATGGCCATAAAGGGCGGGCTTTGAGTGATATCATCTATAACACTAATGAATTAAAGGGTGAGATATTTTAAATTAAAGTTTGTAAATCAACAACAGAAAAAGGATATTTTAATTGGTGAGTGGGTGTAAGGATAACTGGAATAATCGTAGCAAACTCTTGCATCAATGCCTCATCTAAATCTGCAATATCTACCTTTTGAACCTTTACCGGAGACACACTCGAAAATAGCCTAAGTGTCTCTTCTGCAACGTCACATAAATGACACCCAGATGTGCCCAGTAGCCACCAAGCTTGGCCATCTAAAGGCTGCACATCTGGCAGCTTAGCATTTGAGTCATTAGTGGATAAGGTGACTGTGTGAATTTGCTGTGCAATTTTATGCCGAGTAAGGTTAATCTGAGTCAAAATTGTTATCCTATCGTGGGTCATCTTAGGTGCGCTCATCTTGGGTAACAGTAAAAGACAACTACCCGTAAGCCTTAAGTTAGTTTATCATTGTTTTAATTTTAACCGTTAGCCGAGTCAAAAAACTATGACGGCAGTTTCCACATTTTTTAAGCGTTTGTTTGGGGCCCTGGTATTATTGGCAGTGGCCTTTTATATTTCTGTAGCGGGTCTGCTGATGGTCTGGAAAAGTCAGCCTATTAATAACAGCATGTTTATGATTGCCCACCGCTTAGGGGGTGGCAGCGTGACCCAAACTTGGGTAGAGTATGAAGATATCGCCAAGTCTGCTAAGCGAGCCGCTATTGTCAGTGAAGATTCTCGATTTGCCAGCCACAACGGCTTTGATATGGAAGGTATCGAGGCGGCCATGAAAAAAAATGAAAGCTCAGGCACAGTGGCAGCTGGCGGATCAACCATCACTCAGCAGCTTGCCAAAAACTTATTTTTGACCTCGCACCGCTCATATGTGCGTAAAGGACTTGAGGCAAGTATCACCTTAATGATAGAGGGGATGTGGGACAAACAGCGTATCTTAACCGCTTATTTAAATGTGGCCGAATTTGGCAATGGCATCTATGGCATTGAGGCGGCTGCGCATCACTATTTTAATAAGCCGGCAAGCAAGCTCAATCGAGACGAATCGGCGCTGCTGATTAGCATGCTCACCAATCCCAAGTATTATCAAGGACATATGAGCGATAAGCGTCTGCGCAATAAGCAGCGTATTATCATGCGCCGTATGAACAATGCAGTTTTGCCCTAATTAATTTAAGTATTTGATTTTAATAAACTTGTAAAATGAATCTTATATACTAAGTCTGCGCGATTTTTATTTTGGCGCAGACATAAAGGAGGCCTATTTGTCATGACCAGACCCGCTCGTAATCCAAAAAATAGTGCAGCCACTACGTCAGATAATGCATCCAATCATGCGCCAAATAATCAAGACTCCTCCCCAAGCCGGCAAACCAAAGCAGAGCAAACTATGACCGATACCGCCTTAACTTCTCAAGACAATTCTCAAAACAGTCATGTCAATAAAACCAATGACACTACCAAATCTAAGTCATTAACTGAGCTAGATTGGGAACGCTATGAAGATGGCACTTACTCCTCTAATAGTTATATTAACCGTGAGCTGTCTTGGCTACAGTTTCATCTGCGCGTGTTGGCTCAAGCGACGAATCCTCGTCACCCACTGCTTGAGCGTTTGTTCTTTTTGATTATTTTTTCATCCAATTTAGATGAGTTCTTTGAGATTCGTGTGGCAGGCTTAATGCAGCAGCTCAATCATGGCAATATCTCGCATAAGCCTGACAAGATGCGTCCAAGCGAAGTATTACAAGAGATATCTGATGTGGCGCATCAAGCGATTGAAGAGCAGTACCGTATTTTAAATGAAGATATCTTGCCAGCCTTGGCTCAAGAGGACATTCGCTATCTTAAGCGCAATGAGTTAAATGCGGAGCAGGCGCAGTGGATGAAGGAATATTTCATCGAGCAGGTCATGCCAGTACTGACCCCAATCAGTATTGATCCGGCACACCCGTTCCCACGTCTGGTGAACAAGAGCTTAAACTTCATGGTGAGTCTAGAGGGCAAAGATGCCTTTGGCCGAGATATCAATTTGGCTGTGGTACCCGCGCCGCGCAGCCTACCGCGCGTGATTCGTCTGCCCGACGAGTTGACCGACGGCAAAGAGCACCACATCATGCTCTCAGCGGTGATTCATGAACATGTCGGTAAGCTGTTCCCAGGTATGAGCGTGACAGGCTGCCATCAGTTCCGCTTAACACGCAATGCTGACTTGGAGCTGGCGGATGATGTAGAGGATATCGCTAAAGCTTTAGAGGGTGAGCTTAATAACCGCCGCTTTGGTGACAAGGTGCGCCTAGAGGTGACCACCAATTGTCCTACTGAAGTCAGCGATTATCTGTTGGAAGAGTTTGGGTTGCACGAAAGTCAGCTGTACCGTGTGAATGGTCCGGTGAACCTCACCCGCTTACTTTTTGACTTTGATATCCCAAGCCTGCGCTTTCAGCCATTTTCACACATGATGCCAAAAGCCTTTAGACGTGAGTCATTCGATAAAGGCGAGAGCATGTTTACGGCCATTCGCCGAGGAGATGTGTTGGTGCATCACCCGTATGAGTCGTTTAACCCCGTGGTTAATATGATTTGGCAAGCCGCTTTAGACCCTAAGGTATTGGCGATTAAACAAACCTTATACCGCTCAGGCAAAAACTCCGAGATTGTCAAAGCCTTAGCAGCTGCGGCAAGAAATGGTAAAGAGGTGACCGCCATTATTGAGCTGCGTGCCCGTTTTGATGAGGCCTCAAATATTGAGGTGGCCAATTTGCTGCAAGAAGCAGGCGCAGTGGTGGTGTATGGTATCGTCGGTTATAAGACTCATGCCAAGTTGATGCTTATTGTGCGCCGTGAAGATAATAAGATTCGTCGTTACGTACACTTAGGTACTGGTAACTATCATGAGGGCAATGCCAAGGCCTATACTGATTATGGACTGTTTACCTCTGACCCTGATATATCAGAGGATGTGCATAAGATTTTCCAAGAGCTGACTGGTATGGGCAAAGCGGCTAACGTCAACAAGCTACTACATGCGCCCTTTACGCTGCACACACAGCTCATGTCATTTATTGATGATGAGATTGCCAATGCCAAAGCGGGCAAAAAGGCGCATATTATCGTCAAATGTAACGCCTTAACGGAGCGTCATTTAATCGATAAGCTGTATGATGCTTCACAAGCGGGCGTGAAGATTGAGCTTATTTTGCGTTCAATGAGCTGTATTCGCCCTCAAGTTAAAGGCTTATCTGAGAACATCACAGTTCGTTCGGTGGTGGGGCGTTTCTTAGAGCATACTCGGGTTTATTATTTTTATAATGGTGGTGATGAGCGTCTGTACTGTGGCAGTGCAGATTGGATGAGTCGCAACTTGTTCCACCGCGTAGAAGTGGCTTTTCCAGTAGAAGATCCTAAGCTGTTCAAACGTGTTTATGAAGATGGCTTAATGAGCTACTTAACTGATAACGTGCAGGCGTGGGAGTTAAAAGGCGATGGCAGCTGGAATCAAGTACAGCCGGCCAAAGGTGAGGCAGTCTTTATTGCACAAGATTACTTACTACAAAAGATTAACAAAGTTTCTGATCTAACCTCCCAAAGCAACTAGGCGTTGTCTCAAAGCTTATCATTATTTAAAAGACACCTACATTTAAAAGACATCTACCTGACTCAATAAAAAAGCAACTTTGACTTACAAAGTTGCTTTTTTTTCAACATATCTAAACACAAAGCTACGAGTTACTAATAGTTTATCGACCCTAGCAGGTTATATGATAAGACATATGACTTAAATTGCTCGCAAATAAAAAATTGCTCGCAAATAAAAAAATACCCAATAAAAAAAAGGATAATGTTATGAGTAATTCAAATCCACAAGCTGATAAAGACTCTGACTTGCAACAAGCAGCCAATCAGGTAAAGCCTGATGAGGTAAAAGAAAACTTAAAGCCTTCAGAGCAAAAAGAGCAGCCAGAGCAGCTGACTGAGCAAGAGCAAACCCCTTTTATTGAAGATGATTTGCGTACAGATAAATAATTTGCGTAAAGATAAATAATAAGAGCTCGGCTACAAACAGCCAATCATAAATGATAACTAATCTACCAATAACTAAAATACGATAAGGGAATATTATGTCAATCAATGAATCAGTAACTGTCAAATTACCTCAAGATGCACAAGTCGAAAATGATGCGATAGAAGGTGCCAATGAGTCTACTGTGTCTACTGAGGATGAACAAGTGGGTGCGGTTGATAAAACCGGAGCAACTTCAGATAAGGGCGCTTTAGAAGTGGGGACGTATGGCGGTAATAAGAACTTACCAGAAATCGACGGCCCACAGCAAGCTTCACAAGAGACCGACGATGTCTATGAAGATACCCGTAAAATGAACTCTGGTCTGCCACCTGCAGGCAAGAATGTGGGCGATTTGAATGCTTTTGATTTAGGACGACATGATAACGACTAGTGTTATGATAGTTTTCTAATAGTTTTATAGATGACTATATAGTAATGGTAATCAAGCCCAACCACCGACCAGTCTTATGTCTTAAAGCTGCTGAGCATGTTAAACATTTAGATCTAAATTCAGACCTAAATTCAAGCAAGACTAAGTTTAAGTCATAACAGGCGTCATAACAGGCATAGGTGGTTAATACACCGGTTCAGTTCGATATATTTATTTCAATAAATTAAGGAAGTATGATGCAAACTCGAGACCCAAATTTAACCAAAACACCAATCGACGCAACCACGACTGACGACGCAGTTAACGATAAATCGGGCCGATATGCAGAGTCTTCTGACACTAACGGGACCCAAACCCTAAACAATGATTATGTTCAAAGTGAGCATGTTAACGATGGGGACAACCCCGCTCGCCAACCTGACAGACGAGATCAGCAAGGCAGTACTGCGTTTGATGGTAATATTAATGAGAATACTACCGGTACTGAACAGCCACAAAGTGGTGAAATCACAGATCGTAATCGTTATGCCACTATTGATAATGCCCAAGCTCGTGTCTTAAATGAAGACTTAAAGTAGAGGGTGACACGAATATTAATGCATTAAAAAGGCCTACTTAATTTTAGTAGGCCTTTTTGTACAAGCTGAAAACAACGTTGTCATAAATTCAGTAATAATGGCCTCTTAAGCAGGCGTGCCACTGTGAAAACGTAGCTCTTTATCAGAACTGGTAATTAACTCAGCTTCTATTTGTCTAAAAAAAGCAATACGCTGATCAACATCCATGGTTTGTTGGTCTAAATTTATGCTGCCATTGGTGGCTTGCTGCAATGCCTCAAAGTCAAGCTGAGCTTCTGACTGCTGACGTTTGGGTTCAAGCGAGCGGGCTAGGGTAATATAGTCCTCGTAATGACGACTCTCTGACTTTAGTAGATAGCGATAGTATTTTGCTAAGCGCTCATCATCAATCACTTCGCTTAAGGCTGCAAAGCGTTCACAAGAGCGCGCCTCAATAAAGGCACCAATAATTAAAATATCAATCATAGCTGCCGGCTCATAAGTACGCTTGTGCTTGAGCATGCCTTTAGCATAGCGGCTGGCACTCAAATGTTTCCAGGGCTGGCCACGCTCTCTCATTATCCCCACCACCTGTTCATAGTGCAGCATCTCCTCTCGGATCAGCTGCGCAAGCTTAAGCTGTAAGTCTTGATGGAACTCATAACGAAAAATTAAATTCATCGCTGTGCCAGCGGCTTTTTTTTCGCAATTGGCATGGTCTTGTATCAGCGTGGGAATATCTTGTAAGGCAGCATCTAGCCAAGCCTGCGGTGTGGGCGCACCCAAAAACTGATGAATGTGAGAGATGTCAGTACGGGCAGGCGCGTGAACGGTATTGCTGCTGTCATTAAGAAGATCATCATTCATAGTAGGGCTCATTTATCACTGAGGTATTACCGCTCACTTGATAGGTATTATCAAGTCATAAAGTAAGGACAAGGTTTTATAAAATAATCTGTTGGGCGCTATTTTAACAAATATAGCCTGATGCGTCTGCTTAAGTGACCGCGTTAGAGTCGCCTCAGCAGTTGCCATAAGCGTTTTGTCCTCTTTTAACATAGAGGAAGAGGTCGTAGAGACGATATGGACTGTGATTAACACAGCTTTACTTAATAATGAATGGTGGGTCGCTTGTCAATTTTCAATCACAAATGACTGATTTTATTGGCTTTAAGGGGTATTATCAATTGATTAAAGACTAAACATTTATTTAATAAATGGCTGTTTCTTGTTTATTTATCTGATTGATAGTAGTATGAATACAGAATGGTTTAAGTGACATTACTTAAGCGACATAAAGCCATAAATAAGCACAATAAACACTAAGGTACTAAAGGCACCGATAACCCCATTCACCAACAAAGGATCATATGGTATGAGTAACTCTGTTAATAACAACCAGAACCGTGTTCAAAAAGGCATTCTTGCCATTGATAGCGAACTTTATAATTTTATTGAAAATGATGTGTTACCCCGCGTTGGTGTGGACTCACAAGCTTATTGGTCAAATTTCGAAAAAATCGTAAAGCAGTTTACCCCGCGTAATAAAGAGCTATTGGCCAAGCGTGATGAGCTACAAGCCAAAATTGATCAGTGGCATTTAGACAATCCTGCCAAAGACGGGGAGATTGACTATCCAAAATATAAAGAGTTTTTGACCGACATTGGCTACTTATTGCCAGAAGGCGATGACTTTGAAGTATCTACCGAAAATGTCGATGCCGAAATCGCAACTATTCCTGGTCCACAGCTGGTGGTGCCGGTTCGTAATGCTCGTTATGCATTGAATGCGGCCAACGCACGTTGGGGCAGCTTTTATGATGCCTTGTATGGCACAGATGTAATTGATACTGCCGATGGCAAAGACAAGGGTAGCAGCTACAATCCAAAGCGTGGGGCAGAAGTCGTGGCCTATGCCAAAGCCTTCTTAGATGACAACTTTGCCTTATCTGAAGGCAGCTATACCGATGTGACTGGCTTTAGCGTTGAAGATGGCAAGTTAAACATCGCTCAAGGCGACAGCACAACCTCTTTGGCCAACAGTGCTCAGTTCGCAGGCTATGTGGGTGAGGCATCAAGCCCTACCGGCATCTTACTAAAGAACAATAACTTACACGTTGAGATTCAGATTGATGCCAGCCATCCAGTAGGTCAAGATGACCCAGCGCACATAAAAGATGTGTTATTAGAATCGGCAATCACCGCCATTCAAGACTGTGAAGACTCAGTAGCGGCTGTAGATGCGGAAGAAAAAGTAGAAGCTTATCGTAACTGGTTTGGTCTGATGAATGGTGACTTAACTGAGAAGTTTATGAAGGGTGGCAAAGAGCTGACCCGTCAACTCAACCCAGATCGTGAATACACTACACCTGAGGGCGGCAAGCTGGTACTACCTGGCCGTGCGGTATTGTTAATCCGTAACGTGGGTCACTTAATGCAAAACCCAGCTATCTTGGTAGACTTAGGTGAGGGTCAAGAAGAGATCTTCGAGGGTATGATGGATGCGCTTATCACGCCACTATTGACCATCAACGATATTAAAGGCAAGAGCACACGCTCAAACTCTCGTGAAGGCTCTATGTATATTGTAAAACCGAAAATGCATGGCCCTGAAGAAGTGAAATTTGCCAATGACCTATTTGCTGCAGTAGAAGATGCCCTTAATCTGCCTCGCAATACCCTAAAGATGGGGGTTATGGATGAAGAGCGCCGCACCACAGTCAACCTAAAAGAAAGTATCCGCCAAGCTAAAGAGCGCGTTATCTTTATTAATACTGGCTTCTTAGACCGTACAGGTGATGAGATTCATACCAGTATGAATGCAGGTCCCTTTGTACGCAAAGGGGATATGAAGTCGCAAGCTTGGCAGCCTGCTTACGAGCAGTGGAACGTGGATATTGGCATTGAGACCGGCTTAATTGGCCGCGCTCAGATTGGTAAAGGCATGTGGGCTAAGCCTGATGAGATGAAAGAGATGGTTGAGACTAAGATGAACCATCCACAAGCTGGTGCCACGACTGCTTGGGTACCTTCGCCCACAGGTGCTACTTTACATAGCATCCATTATCATCAAAACAATGTACAACAGATTCAAGAGGGCTTTAAGGGCCGTGAGCGTGCCAGCTTAGATGATATCTTAACCATTCCATTGGCCAAAGACACCAACTGGACAGATGAAGAGAAGCGTCAAGAGCTTGAGAACAATGCTCAAGGCATCCTAGGTTACGTAGTACGCTGGGTAGATCAAGGCGTGGGCTGTTCAAAAGTGCCAGACATCAATAACGTAGGCCTAATGGAAGACCGTGCTACCTTACGTATCTCAAGTCAGCACATCGCTAACTGGTTACACCATGGTATCGTAACCGAAGAGCAGGTAATGGATGCCATGAAGCGTATGGCAAAAGTGGTCGATGAGCAAAACCTAGGTGATGCAAGCTATATGCCTATGGCGGATAACTTTGATCATTCTATTGCTTTTAAAGCCGCCTGTGATTTGGTGTTCAAAGGACGCGCGCAGCCAAGTGGCTACACTGAGCCATTACTGCATGCGGCGCGCTTAAAGTTAAAAGCCAATGGCTAACAGCTGCTTCCAATGGCTAATAGATGCTTAAGCTCATAGCCTGTTAGGTAACCCTACCGTTGACTCTGCCAAATCTTGAGTTTGGCAGAGTTTTTTTTGCCAAAAATAGCTGTCAATATAAAAGTAAATATGCCAGTCAGCTACTCATCTTGCTCATAAAGCGTAATCTATTGGGGGCGTATCTGACTCAGGGGTCATAAAAAATCATGTAAATTGCTGATTTTTAGATTGTTACAGCTTTACTTATATATGTAAATTTATTACATTATTTTCTGTCCAAAATATTGCAGTATGGCTCAGAACACTCATAATTAGATGACTTATTGGTTAATTTTTTTAAAGTTTCTGGGGTTTGGTATATATAGTACGCAATACACAGCGGTAATAGGTGACCCTAGGCAGATATAACGCTGAGTATGAAAGATAACTAGTAACCTGAGTCAACATACTTAGCCAGTATCATTAGTCTTAATTTATCTAATACAAAAGTAGTCATATTTGTTTTGATCTTTACTATATATCACGCCATACCCGGCATAAGCTGGTCATATTTAGAGACATACTTTGTTTATTTATCCTAAAAAATAGCAACCAATAAGTTGTTCAACCCTAAAATAGAACATTTGTAAACCCATATTCTGTACAGCTTTAGGCTTATATGACCTGAATTTTAGTCAAAAACTGACCGATTAAAGGTAAAAATAAACCTATCCCTGTCTTATAAATACCTGCTTAACAAATTATTTAGGGTTATTATTGTTTTTTATTTCAACAACTTAATTTAATTAGTAGCTAAATTGTGTCAATAAAATCCACAAATAAATGTTGCAAATTATTTCAAAGTTGATATGCTTATAAATGAGGTATGAGTTTGGTGAGTGATGTAACAGAAGCTTATCCGTTGTTAGCTTCTTGAATAGGGAAGTTGCTTAAATAATTAGGACTTAAGTTACTTACTTTAACAGTTTTGTCACACTTTGTTGCCATACTGATATTTAATCCAGTTCTAAACAATGCATTTCCAAATATTGGATACTGTAATTAAGTTAGAAATCTTTGAACATATTGGGCGTTAGCTTGTTAGGGCAGCCCATAACTAAAATTGTAAAGTGGAGATTTACCCCATGAAAAAACTACTTTTAGCATCAGCTGTTGCTGCTCTATCTGTATCTGCGGCTAACGCTGCTCCAACGTTTTACGGCAAAATCTTTATGACTGCTGATTACGTTGATGAAGAATTTGGTTCAAACTACGACGAAAACGGTGTTCAAATTAACTCTAATGGTTCACGTTTAGGTCTTAAAGGCTCAGAGCCATTATCTGCTAATACAGATGTAATCTATCAATTAGAATACGCTATTGACGTTGATAACGATGACGAAAAAACTTTCAAAAACCGTGACACTTTCTTAGGTGTTAAAAACAACACTTTTGGTGAGTTCCGTGTTGGTCATAACCAATCAACTACTGACTACATCAACAACGTAGTAGTTAACGAAGGTTTCTGGGATAACTTAGGCACTACTAGAGTTGACAGAGATGACGTAGTTGAAGCCTTAAATATGGCTGACAGTGGTCGTGTATCAAACTCTGTGGTTTGGCAAGCACCAAGAATTGACGGTGTTCCATTACAGTTTGCTGCTATGTATGCCAATGATGATGATATTGGTGGCGAAAACAATAGTGGTTGGGGTGCGTCATTAATGTATGATCAAGGTCAAGGTTTCACAGCAGGTCTATCTTATGATGACGACGTAAACATTGCTGGTAGTTTAGTACGTGGTACAGCTACTGTAGATCTAGCTAAGTTATCAAGTCTACCTGTAACTTTAGGTGGTCTATACCAAGAAGCTGACTATGATTACGGCGATAAGAAAGAAAAAGGCTATGTAATTAGTGCTCAAATGGGTCTAACTAACTTCGCTAAGCCAGCAACTATTTACACTCAGTACAACAACACTTCTAACCTTGATGGTGAAGATGGTTTTGACTCAAGTCAAATCGTTGTTGGTGGTAAGTACTACTATCAGAAAAACATGATTGCTCATGCTTACATCGGTCAAAACGATGCTGACAACGTTAACGGTGTTAATGGTGTTGACGGTAAAGTATTTGCAGTTGGTGGCGGTCTAGAATACAAATTCTAATCTAAATTAGAATCTTATTCTCAAAAAGCTCATCCCTTCGGGGATGAGTTTTTTTGTTGTGTGGTGTTGAGCTTAGTGGCCAGAGCTTATCATCAAAGGCGACGTCTTATGAGAGATTCAGCATTATAAATAGATGAAGCTGAGCTGTCCCATTGTGCTATAACAATAAGCCCCCATATAGACAGCTGCTTCTATTTGAATAATAAAAAGTTGATGCTGGATAGGATCAAATCGCCCTAAGCGTAAACTAAATACAAAGTCAACCCTATAAATTCGCCCTCAAATTTAGTAAAATCCCCTTTTACCAACTGCCGACTGATTCTTATGACTAAATTTATATTTGTGACTGGTGGGGTTGTGTCCTCACTAGGTAAAGGTATTACCGCAGCCTCTTTAGCGGCCGTTTTGGAAGCACGTGGTTTAAAAGTGACCATGACCAAAATGGATCCGTACATCAACGTTGACCCAGGTACCATGAGCCCGTTTCAGCACGGTGAAGTATTCGTTACTGAAGATGGGGCTGAGACTGATTTAGACCTAGGGTATTACGAGCGCTTTTTACGCCACTCAAAAATGAGTAAAACCAATAACTTTACCAGTGGCCGTATCTACCAAACCGTATTAAATAAAGAACGCCGTGGTGACTACCTAGGCGGTACTGTACAGGTTATTCCGCATATTACTGATGAGATTAAACACCGCATTCATGCCAGTGGTGAAGGCCATGATATTGCCATTATCGAGATTGGCGGTACTGTGGGTGATATTGAGTCGCTACCTTTCATGGAAGCGGTACGTCAGATGCAAGTGGAGTTAGGTCGCAACCGTGCTATGCTTATGCACCTAACGTTAGTGCCTTATATCTCAAGTGCTGGTGAAACCAAGACTAAGCCCACTCAGCATTCAGTAAAAGAGCTGCGTTCAATTGGCTTGCAGCCTGATGTGTTGATTTGCCGCTCTGAGCATGCGATTGGTGAAGAGAACCGTCGCAAGATTGCACTATTTACCAATGTAGAAGAGCGCGCGGTCATTACTTGTGAAGATGCCGACACCATTTATCAGATTCCTCGCACCTTATATGAGCAAGATTTAGATGACATCATTTGTGAGCGCTTTGGTATTGATGCGCCAGAAGCTGATTTGTCAGATTGGGATAAGGTAGTAGATGGTCTGCTAAATGCCCAAGGCAAAGTGACGGTTGCCATCGTTGGTAAATATGTTGAATTACCAGATGCTTATAAGTCAATTAACGAAGCTTTATTGCATGCAGGTATCACTCACAAAACCCAAGTTGAGATTGATTATGTAGATGCCGAAGCCTTAGAGACGGATGACAGCCTGTTAGCACGTTTGGAGCAAGCAGATTCTATCTTAGTACCAGGCGGCTTTGGTGAGCGTGGCAAATTGGGTAAAATGCGCGCCATTAAATTTGCTCGTGAGAACAAAGTGCCTTATTTGGGTATCTGTCTGGGTATGCAGTTGGCGGTTATCGAATATGCCACCAATGTGCTTGGTCTAGAGGCGGATTCTACAGAGTTTAATCGTAAAGCGGCTGAGCCTATTATTGGTTTAATCACTGAGTGGTTGGATGAAAAAGGTGAGTTGCAAGTTCGCACTGATGATTCAGACTTAGGGGGTACCATGCGTTTGGGTAGCCAAAAAGCTGAGTTGGTAGAGGGTTCAAAACTACATCAAATCTATGGTGCTAAGTTAATTACTGAGCGTCATCGCCATCGCTATGAGATGAATAATCGTTATATTGAGCCGTTAGAGCAGGCAGGTATGAGCATCTCAGGTTATTCTGCCAAGCAGCATTTGGTCGAGTCGGTAGAGATTGCGGATCATCCTTGGTTTATCGGGGTGCAATTCCACCCAGAATTTACCAGCTCGCCACGCGAAGGTCATCCTTTGTTTGCAAGCTTTGTAAAAGCAGCCATTGACCATCAAAATATCTAAGGCAGCGCCAAGCTGTCTATAGCTGACAGTGATGCTCTAAGCGTTATATAAAAAAAGAGGTTTGGTTATCCCGACCTCTTTTTTATTGGCAGGTATTTTATCACCGGTCGCCGTAAAACCACCCACTTCAGGGGGTGGATATAAGGCGACACAAACTGTCGTGATCAGTATTTAAAGTATTGCAAGTTAAAATTAACCTCGCCATACTAACCCTATGAAAACACTCAAGCTACGCATCAAAGACAAACATGCAAACCAGCTAAACAAACTAGCTGGGAGTGTTAACTATGCGTGGAACTATGTTAATGCGTTAAGCTTTGAGCATTTAAGACGCACAGGTAAGTACTTTTCAGCCTATGATTTAAGCCAATACACCAAAGGCAGTGGTGAGTATTTAGGCTTGCACTCGCAAACTTTGCAAGCCATCAACGAAACTCATGCCAAATCTCTTAAACAGTTTAAAAAAGCCAAACTCAATTGGCGAACCAACCGACCTGATGCCAAACGTAAAAGCCTAGGCTGGATACCCTTTAAAAAGTCTGCTATCAAATACCTAAGTACAAGGCAAGCGGGGAAGAAAACACTTAAATCAACCATACAGCTATCGCTCTGTAAAGGTCAAAAGCTTATCATAGACGTATTCGATAGCTACAATTTGTCTTTGTATCAAATCAATACGCTTGAGATAGTGCAAGACAGCCGTCATCGTTGGTATGCCTGTATTACCGTCAAAGATTTTCCTAGACAAGCAAGTGGCAAAGGCAGCGTTGGTATTGACTTAGGCTTAAAGGAATCTGCTACCACATCAACGGGCGATAAACTACAGATTAAGCAGACTCAAAAATGGGCGAATAAATTAGCAGTCGCCCAGCGTGCAAACAATAAAAGCCGGGCAAAGGCAATACACGCCAAAATCAAAAACTCAAGATTAGATGCCATACACAAATTCACCACCCAATTAGT
Organism: Psychrobacter sp. H7-1; assembly: GCF_904846585.1. Classification (NCBI taxonomy): domain Bacteria; kingdom Pseudomonadati; phylum Pseudomonadota; class Gammaproteobacteria; order Moraxellales; family Moraxellaceae; genus Psychrobacter; species Psychrobacter sp. H7-1. The sequence goes on along the minus strand of NZ_CAJHBH010000002.1, from coordinate 159,966 downwards.
TAAGGATAATGCCTTAATTGTGGTTGGTGATATTAAATCACGCTCATTTACCAATTCGATGACCAACCTAGCTAAATCGACATACGATGCAGGATGGTTTGAACTCAAAAGACAACTGGAATACAAATGCAAGCATGCAGGTTGTCAGCTTGAGATAGTGAATGAGAGTTACACTACCCAAACCTGTTCGCACTGTCTTAAAATAAGTGATAGTAGTCCAAAAGGTAGAGCAGGTCTTGGAATAAGAGGATGGAGGTGTGCTGAGTGTGGCACATGGCATGATAGAGATATCAATGCTGCTAAGAACATCCTTGCGGTCGGGCTTGACCGTCTTGTAGAAGGAATCCCCTCGGTTTAGCGAGGGGAGGAAGTCAAACTTAATTTTATCACCCTTTTTGTATTCAAGGTTTGTATTTGCTACGCTATGGGTAACCTACGCTATGGGGATACCATGCAGCTTGGTAACAACCCTTTATTCGTCCCTTTCATAAAATAAAAAGAGTCCCTTATGACGGCATTAACTCAAGCACAATCGCATCTTCAGTTAAACGACATGACCATTGGCAATGATCAGCCTTTTGTGTTGTTCGGTGGTATGAACGTATTAGAATCCAAGGAGCTGGCCTTTGAAATTGCAGAAGGTTATATCGATATCTGTAATCGTTTGGGTATCGGTTATGTATTCAAAGCCAGCTTCGATAAGGCCAACCGCTCAAGCTTAAACTCTTACCGTGGACCCGGCTTAGAAAAAGGGGTAGACTGGCTGAGTCAAATCAAAGAAAAATACAATGTGCCCATCATCACAGATGTACATGAGCCGTATCAAGCCGAGCCTGTGGCAGAGGTGGCAGATGTTATTCAATTGCCAGCGTTTTTGAGTCGTCAGACTGATTTGGTACAAGCTATGGCCAAAACAGGGGTAATTATTAATATCAAAAAGGCACAGTTCTTAGCCCCTCACGAAATGCGCCATATCATTAATAAGTGTCTAGAAGCAGGTAACGATAAGATTATCTTATGCGAGCGAGGCACAGCTTTTGGTTACAATAACCTAGTGGTAGATATGCTTGGCTTTGATACTATGAAACAGATGGATGTGCCGGTGTTCTTTGATGTGACACACAGCTTACAACAGCCAGGTGCGCGCAGTGACAGTGCCGGTGGACGCCGCGAGCAGATTACCACGCTGGCACGTGCAGGTATGGCCACTGGGCTTGCAGGGCTATTCTTAGAGGCGCATCCTGAGCCTGAAGTGGCCAAATGTGATGGCCCTTGTGCGCTGAGAATGAGCCAATTAGAAGCCTTTTTATCACAGTTAAAACAGATTGATGACTTGGTGAAAGACTTTAGTGTGTTAGACACTCATTAATCAAACCTATAGCTTTAGGGCGATGTAAAAAAGGATACCGGTTATGGCAAGACAACAGGTGCGGTTTAGTATAAAAAACATCGATGATGACTATGGCATCGACAGTTTGATGACCGCATTAAAAAATATTGATGGGGTAGTGGCCGCTGAGCTATTGCCGGATAGCCAGAATGGTAGGGTTGAGTTTGAAGATACTAAAACATCCAGTCATGCCATTGAAGCAGCGCTTTCTATGGTAGATTACGTCACTCAGCCTTTCCCCGAAGGGGCGCCGCAAAATCCTGATACCTGATAACAGTTAACTGCTGATAGCCATTAACTAACGATTGGGGTAAAGATAACCATAAAAGGAGTATAAAATGAGTCTAGAGACAACGACTATTCATATCGAGGGCATGACCTGTGGTGGCTGTGTAAAAAGTGTCGAGGGCGCCGTCAGTCAGTTATCGGCTGTGCAAAGCATTGATGTGGATTTGGCGGCCAATCAAGCAGTGGTGAGCTTCGATAATGATGTCACCTCAATTGAGTCGGTGCTAGAAGCCATCGAAGATGCCGGTTTTGATGCCACGGTGGCTAGATAATCCTTGTCATACTTGAGCCAGATTTTGTTTTGACTGATGCCCGTTACCTAAAAAGTCAGCAGTGATGCTGGCTTTTTTTAATCTCTTATATGATAGTACTGTACGTTATAATCTATATACTAAAGCCATACTAAGATACTGATACCAAACCTCCTTCAGGCTTTAGATAACTGTTTTTAACCAAAATGTGGTACCCCTTATGTCTACTCCGCACGTCCTAGATACGTCTAAATCTACCTCTTCTGTCAATACCGATACCACCCATAGCCCTATGAATGAGCCGCCAAGGGATGACTTGGCGAAAACACAGTTTCAAATTGAGGGCATGTCATGTCAGGCCTGTGCCACTCGAATTGAAAAGGTGCTAAATAAGAAGCCTGCCATTGAGTCTGCCAGTGTCAGTTTTGCCGGAGAGACTTTAAACGTAGCGTATCACCCCAATCAGGCCAGTATTGATCAAATCACTGAGTGGGTCGGTAAGACCGGATTTACAGCGCGGCCTATGATTGACAATCAGATACCACAGCCCATTGAACAAGCGATGGACTGGCGCTTACTACTGATTTGGTTGTGCATGATTCCATTTTTGATTGGTATGGCCGGTATGCTAGTAGGTCAAGGCATGCACTGGATGCCGCCTTTGTGGCTGCAATTTGTGCTGGCCACTTTGGTGCAATTTGGGCTGGCAGGGCCGTTTTATCGCAGTGCTTGGGCGTCTATAAAAGGCGGATTGGCCAATATGGATGTGCTGGTGGTGATAGGCACCTTTACCATTTGGGCATATTCGACTTATATCTGGTTTGATAGCTTAGGGGTAAATCTGGCAGATAGCAGCAGCTTTACGCTAAGCTGGGCGGATATTTTGCATTCACATACCGCCCATGTTCCCGTGTATTTTGAAGCGGGAGTGATGATTATTGCCTTTGTAAAATTGGGCAAATACTTAGAGCAGCGTACCAAAAAGCACAGCTTAAATAGTATTAATATGCTGCTTGAGCTGACCCCCACCACCGTTGAAAGACGGGTTGGATCAAAGTCACCTGACACAGACACCACTTTTGAGCAAGTAAGCTTAGCGCAGGTACACAAAGGGGATGTGCTGCGCGCTAAGCAAGGCGCTCGTGTGGCCACCGATGGCATCGTGGTATCTGGTGAAGGCTGGTGTGATGAGAGCCATTTAACTGGTGAGTCGGTACCTGTGAGTAAAAAAGTGGGTGATAAGGTGCTGGCAGGTGCCATGATAGATAATGGTAGCTTAAATTATCAGGTGACTGCTACCGGTAGCGAGACCCAATTGAGCGATATGGTCAAGGCATTAAGTGAGGCGCAAGGCAGTAAAGCGGACTTGGCACGTCTTGCCGATAAAGTGGCTGCGGTATTCGTCCCTGTGGTGGTGATGATTGCGCTGGTGACCTTTGGGCTGACTTGGTGGCTGACTGGGGCAATGGATAAGGCAGTTTTGCACGCAGTCTCTGTGCTTGTGATTGCTTGCCCTTGTGCGCTAGGGCTTGCCACACCAGCAGCGATTATGGCGGGTATGGGCGTGGCCGCGCGCAATGGGGTATGGTTCAAAGATGCGCAAAGCTTGGAGGTGGCCGGTAGTATTGACACCGTCGTCTTTGATAAAACGGGGACTTTAACCAAAGGCAAGCCGCATATTGTCGCCTCTATGATGGTTAACAATCAGATTAATAGTGATGATGTGCTGCAACTGGCGGCCAGTGTCGAGGCCCACGCCAGCCACCCCCTTGCGACCGCCGTGGTCAATGCTGCAGCTGAGAGGGGTATCACGCTTTTGGCGGCCAGCCAAGTCGATGTGGTGGCCGGTATGGGTATTCAGGCCAATGTAGAAGGTTTTGGCTTGGTTAAAGTAGGTACGGCTGAATTTACGGGACTAAAACTACCTAAGCAACTGCCCAAAGCATGGGTGATTGCCAGTACCATAGCAGTGAGTGTGGAGGATATGCCGCTGGGTATATTCGCTTTAGCCGATGAGTTAAAACCTGAGAGCTTAGAGGCGGTACAGACGCTAAAAGCTGATGGGCTAGAGGTGGTGCTATTAAGTGGCGATAAGCCTACTGTTGTCAGTTATGTGGCTGAGCAGCTGGGCATTATGGTGGCACATGGCGATCTTAAACCCCGTGATAAGTCTCAGTGGATTGAGAATTACCAACAGCTTGGTCATAAAGTGGCGATGGTCGGAGATGGGGTAAATGATGCGCCTGCTATGGCCACCGCTTATGCCAGCTTCGCCATGCTGGATGGCACAGAGGTGGCCAAACACAGTGCTTCTGCGCGCTTGATGGGCCACTCTATTATGCAGGTGCATTCTGGGGTAGATATTGCCCAAGCCACAGTGCGTAATATAAAGCAAAATCTGTTTTTTGCCTTTATTTATAATTGTCTAGGTATTCCCTTAGCCGCCTTTGGATTGTTAAACCCTATGATAGCGGCTGCAGCCATGGCGCTCAGCTCAATCTCGGTGCTAATGAATGCGTTACGTTTGACCCGATATAAAGTATAATGAGCGCTGGATAGGCTTTGGCATCCAAGAATTTGCCATTTTATGCTATGATGGCGCAACTTATTTGTTGCAAAAATTGACGTTAAAAATATTGGTGTTTTTAACTGTTTTTGAGACTAGGTTTTGATTTTAAGCGCAGGCAAGTTTGAAGCTATGATGGCTTTTTCTTGCCTATAATTGCCCCGTAATCGGCTCAAAACCTATCTTTTATAACTCAATCAAAGAGGCTTGTAGACGCTATGTACGCAGAAAATATTACTAACGCAGTTGAAATTCAAGACATTCGTGCTCGTGAGATTTTGGATTCACGCGGCAACCCAACTATTGAAGCGGATGTTATTTTGGCAGATGGCTCTATGGGCCGTGCTGCAGCGCCCAGTGGTGCCTCTACAGGCTCTCGTGAAGCTTTAGAATTACGTGATGGTGATAAATCACGTTACTTAGGTAAAGGCGTGACCAAAGCTGTTGCTAATGTGAATAGCCAAATCAGAAGCGCATTACTTGAAAGCGAGGCCACAGACCAGCAAGGCATTGATAACATATTAATCGAGCTTGATGGCACAGCCAATAAAGATCATCTAGGCGCTAACGCGATGCTGGCAGTTTCTTTAGCGACAGCGAAAGCGGCGGCCATCTCACAAAACCTACCGCTACATCAGTACATCGCAAACCTTCGTGGCCAAACTTCATTGACCATGCCGGTACCTATGATGAATATCTTAAACGGCGGTGAGCACGCAGACAACACTGTAGACATCCAAGAGTTTATGATTGAGCCGACAGGTTTTAGCAGCTTCTCAGAAGCGCTACGTGCAGGTGTTGAGATTTTCCATAGTCTAAAGTCTGTTCTAAAATCACAAGGCCTAAACACAGCTGTGGGTGATGAAGGTGGCTTTGCACCTAACTTACGCACCAATGAAGAGGCCATCACCGTTATCATGCAGGCCATTGAGCAAGCAGGCTACAAAGCGGGCAAAGATATCCACTTAGCGCTTGACTGTGCTGCCAGTGAGTTTTACAAAAATGGTCAGTACATCTTAGCCGGTGAGGGCAACAAAACCTTTGACAGCCAAGGCTTCTCAGATTACTTAGTAAAATTAACTGAGCAATATCCTATCATCTCAATTGAAGATGGCTTAGATGAGTCAGACTGGGAAGGTTGGGCGTATTTAACCAGCAAGCTTGGCAAAAAAGTACAGCTGGTAGGTGATGATTTATTTGTAACCAACCCAGCCATCTTGCAAGAAGGTATCGATAAACAAATCGCCAATGCCATTTTGATTAAATTCAACCAGATCGGTACGTTGTCAGAAACCTTAGATGCCATCTACCTAGCTAAGAAAAATGGTTATGCGACCGTTATTTCACACCGCTCTGGTGAAACTGAAGACAGCACCATTGCTGATTTAGCAGTCGGTACCGCAGCAGGTCAAATCAAAACCGGTTCACTGTGCCGCTCAGACCGCGTCGCTAAATATAACCAGTTACTGCGTATCGAGCAGCAAGTTCGTGCCAGCTATCGTGGCGGTGAAGAGTTCATCGGCCTACGTGGCTAGTTGCTATCTACTCAGATAACTCAACCAGACTGCTTGGCCTGTGATTTAAGGCTGGGCAGTCTGGTTGTTTGGTGTTTTTCATTTATTGCTGGGATGGTTTTTTTTATTAACCTTAGCCCTCTTTTCTTTATTTTTTAGCCAATAGTCGCTATCTTAATGCGTACTATTTTGGAATTAACATAAGTCGTCCTATGAAATATTTTAGCCAATTCATGTTGTTTTTAATTGCAGTGGCCGTATTGCTGGGTTTGCAATATCAATATTGGCTGGGTAAAAGTGGACGCGCTGAATTAGACAAACTGCATGCAGATATACAAGTACAGCAGCAGCTTAATGATCAAAAAGTGGATGAGAACAAGGTACTACTGGCCGATGTAAATGACCTAAAAAATGGTCTTGAAGCCGTAGAAGAGCATGCACGATTAGACTTAGGCCTGATTAAGCCTGGCGAAACCTTCGTGCAGTTATCTACCGCACCCGTGACCCATACCACTCAGCCCACACCGCCTATCAACCCTGACGACGCCATTGAAAGTATTCCTTAGGCAGCTCGATAATGACCGCATCTGACGCTTATCTCGATACCCCCTTAACTGATTCAACCAGCGCTTACTGTGACGCTACGCTTAAGAAGCCTAAAGTGTATGGCCTTATTGTGGCTGCGGGAAAGGGGAGCCGGTTTGGCTCTACAATAGCCAAGCAATATACGCCGGTGCATGGCAAGACCATTCTTCAACAAAGCGTATTGGCGCTTAGTCGCAGTGAGCATATAACAGAGGTGTTTTTGGTGATAGCCGCCGATGACACTGTGGCACAAACCCTATCTTTTAGTCTACCCATCAACTTTGCTACGGGGGGCGCTGAGCGCTGGCAATCTGTCCAATCTGGGGTGGAGGCCATTTTTGAAGCAGGCGCTGATTGTGAAGATTTGATCTTAATTCATGATGCGGCTCGCCCTTGTGTCATGGCGCAGCACATAGATGCTGTGATTGCCGCTGCACATAATCACTCTTCTGGCGCTATCTTAGGCGTACCTGTGGCTGATACCATCAAAAAAGTGGGTTTAAATGGTCGTATTGAGGCCACAGTGGACCGCAGTCAGCTATGGCAGGCTCAGACCCCCCAAGTGTTCCGTGCCGGCAAATTACGCGAGGTATTAACGCAGGTGGCCAAACGTGATTTGATGATTACCGATGAAGCCAGTGCTTTTGAGCTGATGGGGCATGCTATCCAGATTGTACAGGGTAACCATCAAAATATAAAACTGACTTATCCTGAAGATTTAAGCTTAATTGAGCGTATATTGGCCAGTCATTAGGCCAATAAAGCGATGAGTCAACCGCTTAAAAACCATTAAAATAACAGCCATAAAAAAAGCCAAACTCTTTCGAGTTTGGCTTTTTGGTGTCAGCATTTATCAACCGGATAATGCTTACTAGATATCACAAAATAGTGGTATCCCGTAGGGGATTCGAACCCCTGTTACCGCCGTGAAAGGGCGGGGTCCTAGGCCTCTAGACGAACGGGACACAGACCACTTCGACCGCTTTCACCGTTAATGTCGAAGTGGGGCGTATTTTAATGATATCAACTCGATGTGTCAACATATTTTTTTGAAAATAGCAAAAAAAACCAAAACCAATCACAGGTTATCAAAATGAGCCAACTGGATGGCACAATAACAGCCATAAAAAAAGCCAAACCCTTGCGAGTTTGGCTTTTTGGTGTCAGCATTTATCAACCGGATAATGCTTACTAGATATCACAAAATAGTGGTATCCCGTAGGGGATTCGAACCCCTGTTACCGCCGTGAAAGGGCGGGGTCCTAGGCCTCTAGACGAACGGGACACAGACCACTTCGACCGCTTTCACCGTTAATGTCGAAGTGGAGCGTATTCTAATGATATCGCCTCGATGTGTCAACATGTTTTTTAAAAAAAGTATGATTATTTATCGGGCCTTTCTGAAAGCAGACAAAAAGAGCGCACAATCGGCTTATCGGTTAGTAAGCAATAGGTGCTGCGCGCCGGTCTGTCTGTCAATAAGCAGTGTGGAAACACGGTGGGACGTCTTAAATGATATCTTATCCATAAACTGGTGATGAACGATATCGTCACTGCTAAGAGCATGTAGCTGACAATAGTTACCCAGATAATTTGAGTTGATTGCATAGTCATTCCTTAACTGTAGTCGCCTTAAAGTAAGACAGTCGTTACAGCCACTGTCTTCACATGACAGTTATAGAATTGAATCAGTCACCCTCATTCTAACCATCATCTTTATTAACCAACTCTACTCCTGATTGCTCATCGGTTGTGTTGTCTTCAGGTAAGCTAATGGGCATCATCGAATAATGGTTTAAGATTTTGCAAAAAAGCTCTGCGGTTTTTTGAGTGTCATACAGTGCTGAGTGAGCTTCAGAGCCATCAAATTCAATACCAGCCGCTCTACAGGCGCGCGCCAATACCGTTTGACCAAAGGCAAGCGCTGATAGAGTCACCGTATCGAGTACAGAGAACTGGTGAAAAGGGTTGTGGTTTTTGCTGTTGGTACGCTCAATGGCGGCGTTTAAAAAGGACAGATCAAAGTGAGCATTATGACCCACCAAAATACATTTTAAACAGTCGTTATCTTTTCGTACCGCTTTTAGCTCTTTAAAAATACGGCGCAGCGCAGGCTGCTCTTCTTCAGCAATGGCTTTACGCATTGGATTATTAGGATCAATACCGGTAAAATCTAATGCCCGCTGCTCTAAGTTTGCACCCTCAAAAGGATTTAGGTGGGCGCTTAGCGGCTCACCTGGGACAAATTTGCCTTCATCATCCATCACAATAGGGATACAGGCAATCTCTAATAACGCATCCGTTGCCGCATTAAAGCCGGCGGTTTCGACATCCACCACCACGGGTAAAAATTTGCGAAAACGCTCCACCATCTTTAATACCGGCTGCTTTGCTAGACCATTGCCATGATCTGAGGTGGCATCCGAGCTGTTTTCATTGGTGGAGGTATTGCTACACGTTCTGGGCTCTGCTTGATTATCGTTCAACCCATTTTGCTCATCATCTGCCAGTACAGTTAAATCAGTCATAAATCAAAAATCACATATTAAGTAAATAAAAAATTAAGCAACTCAAAAATAAGGCCATCTACTCTCTTATCTATTAGCTTTTGATAGACCAAGGTAGGGTCTCACCGGCCATTAAGGGCGTCAGGCTTTGCGTGTCAAGATATGGGTAGCTTTGTGGCACAGTCATGGGCTCATTGACTAAGGTAATGGTGCTGTCATTGATGGGTAGGCCATAAAACTGGGCACCAAAATGACTGGCAAATCCCTCTAAACGATCAATCTTGCCAACACTATCAAAGGCGGTCGCATATAAAGGCAGTGCAATAGATGCCGAATAGCAGCCTGCGCAGCCACAAGCATTTTCTTTGGCATTGGTGGCATGCGGCGCTGAGTCTGTACCTAAGAAGAATTTAGGGTTACCACTGGTCGCCACATCAAGCAGTACTTGCTGATGCTGCTGACGCTTTAAGATTGGCAGACAATAAAAATGCGGCTTTACCCCGCCTACCAGCAGATGGTTTCGGTTAAATAACAAATGTTGAGGGGTAATGGTGGCAGCCACCAGTGCACTTTGTGACAGCACAAAGTCTGCTGCATCGCCTGTGGTAATGTGTTCAACCACAATTTTTAATTCAGGAAATTGACGCACCAAGTTACTCAAAGTGGTATCGACAAACTGCTTTTCACGATCAAAGATGTCGACGTGTGCATCGGTAACCTCGCCATGGATTAATAAAGGCAGTTTGTACTTTTGCATCGCTTCAAATACCGCACTGCGCCCGCCTAAGTTGGTGACACCATCGGCTGAGTTAGTCGTAGCGCCTGCAGGATATAACTTAACGGCCTGAATCATACCTGACTCTGAGGCCTGCTTGATGTCTTCGGCAGTGGTGCTGTCGGTTAAATATAAGGTCATACGTGGATCAAAAGCGCGTTTGGCAGTGTCATCAATATCTGCGTGGGCCAATGCCTGCATGATGCGGCTGCGATAAGCCAAGGCTTGCTCAGTATTTTTTACGGGTGGCACAAGGTTTGGCATACAAATAACTCGGCTAAAATTAGCCGCCGCATGGGCCACTGTGGTACTCAGTGATAGTCCATCACGCAGGTGGATGTGCCAATCATCTGGGCGAGTTAGCGTAATGTGACGGACCTCTTGTGTCGCAGCCGCAGTGTCAGAGGTATCCGCAGTGGTGGGGGCAGTATTATGAGTCATAAGTTATCGCCGTCGTTATTTAATAGAGTAGGTAAGCATGCAGCCTGACTTGGCTTTGTCGCCATCATTGGGCTTTTGATAGGCCTAAGCGAATCAGTAAGGTTTTTATACGCCAGTTTTCAAGCCGCATCTGATAGGCTAATGATAACAGGTTTTGCTGATAAATTCGGCCATCAGCACATTTATCCATGACCAAATATGTGCAATATTGCCCCCAAGCTGTTTGAATTAAGTGGTAAATACGGGCCACTCAGCTTTTGTTGCTCAATTAAATAGTGTAAACTGAAATGTTGAATGGGCGCAGTGGTTTAAGGCAGTTTGCGTTGTAGAGCTGCTGATTTAAAATCGGTCATTTAAACAGATATAAAAGCAATAAGCTGCCAGATTTAAGCCTGATCACGCTTTACGGGCTTAGATGATAAGGGTAAATTTGGCTTATACCAAGGTTGGCGATTAGATTTAGTGTTATAAGTGCTAGAGGCACTTAATATTTAATCAATACTCACTTAAAACGTACTCAATAAAGGATGCATTATGTCGATAGAAAACAAAGACAATATTAATAAAATTGTTTTGGCATACTCAGGCGGTCTAGATACTTCGATCATCGCCAAGTGGTTACAAGATACCTATGATGCAGAAGTAATCACATTTACCGCAGACATTGGCCAGGGTGAAGAGGTAGAGCCTGCCCGTGCTAAGGCTGAAGCCATGGGTATTAAGCACATACATATCGAAGATCTGCGAGCTGAGTTTGCGCGTGACTATGTGTTCCCTATGTTTCGTGCCAATGCCATTTATGAAGGTGAGTATCTGCTAGGTACTTCTATCGCACGTCCTTTAATTGCCAAGCGCTTGGTTGAGATTGCCAAAGAGCACAATGCCGATGCCATCAGCCATGGTGCTACCGGTAAAGGTAATGATCAGGTGAGATTTGAGCTGGGTGCCATTGCACTGGCGCCTGATGTAAAAACGATTGCCCCTTGGCGTGAGTGGGATTTATCCAGCCGTGAAAGCTTAATGGCCTATGCCAAAGAGCATAACATTCCTATCGACTTTGCCGCCAATAAGAAAAAATCTCCTTATTCAATGGATGCCAACTTACTGCATATCTCTTATGAAGGCGATATCTTAGAAGACCCTTATGCGGAAGCTGAAGATGATATGTGGCGCTGGTCAGTTAGCCCAGAGCAAGCACCAGATACACCAGAATATCTAGAGCTTGAGTACGAAAAAGGCGATATCGTGGCCATCAATGGCGAAAAATTAGAGCCTTATGAGGTAATGATTAAGTTAAATGAGCTGGGTGGTAAGCATGGTATTGGCCGCCTAGATATCGTAGAAAACCGTTACGTGGGTATGAAGTCTCGCGGCTGTTATGAGACGCCAGCAGGTACCATTATGCTAAAAGCGCACCGTGGTATGGAATCATTGACCCTAGACCGTGAAGCGGCACATTTAAAAGATGAGCTTATGCCTCGTTATGCAAAAATCATTTATAACGGTTACTGGTTTAGCCCAGAGCGTCAAATGCTACAAGCCTTGATCGATAAGTCGCAAGAATATGTGACCGGTACAGTGCGCGTTAAGCTATATAAAGGTAATGTCAGCGTTGTGGGCCGCAAGTCTCCTTATTCTTTATTCGATGAGAAGATTGCGACTTTTGAAGATGATGCAGGTGCGTATGATCAAAAAGATGCAGAGGGCTTCATCCGCCTAAATGGTCTGCGTCTGTCTATCGAAGCCAGCCGTGGTCGTGACTTGTCTTAATCGATTAGTGACGGTTAACACCAAAAAAGCAGAAGTGATATCACTTCTGCTTTTTTTATGGTTATATCATTAATATAAGTAACCAAACAGCCTATGCTGTGCTATTCAGCCTTTGGCATTAATAGACATTTTTCTAAATAATGAATATTTTGGGCACGTGAGGCAAAATCGGGATCTTTTAAAATCAGATCACGGTGCATAGGAATGTTGGTCTTGATGCCTTCGATGATTAGCTCATCAAGGGCATGAAGCGTCTTAGCAATGGCCTGTTCTCGAGTCTGACCATGGCAGATAAGCTTGCCAATAAGTGAGTCATAGTACGAGGGAATCTCATAATTGGGGTACAAATGAGAGTCAAAGCGGACACCGGCCCCACTAGGCGTGAAATACTGAGTAATCTTACCAGGCGAGGGGGCAAAGGTTTTGGGGTCCTCGGCATTTATACGGCATTCAATAGCATGACCATGAACGCTGATATCGCTTTGACGATACGATAGGCCATAGCCTGCAGCAATTCTTAGCTGTTCTACCACCACATCCACACCGGTGACCATTTCAGTAATTGGGTGCTCTACCTGAACCCTGGTGTTCATCTCGATAAAGAAGAATTCACCGTCCTCAAACAAGAATTCAAACGTGCCTGCACCGCGATAGCCAATGGTTTCACACGCCTTAACACACGCCTGTAAAATGGGTTCACGAATGTCATCTGGGATATCTGGAGCAGGGGCTTCTTCTAACACTTTTTGATGACGACGCTGCAGTGAGCAGTCACGGTCATATAAGTGAATAGCATTACCATTGCCATCCCCTAAGACTTGAACTTCGATGTGGCGTGGATTTTGCAGATAACGCTCCATATAGACGCTGTCATCACCAAACCATAGTTCTGCCTCTTGCTTGGCAGCTTGTACTTGTTCATTAAGCTGATCGAAGCGCTCAACAATGCGCATGCCTCGACCACCACCACCGGCAGCTGCTTTAATCAACAATGGAAAGCCGATATTTTTCGCCTGCTCTTCAGCGTTATTTAAAGTGACTGTGCCCACTGAACCTGGCACCGTCGGTACCCCAGCCTGTTTCATGGCATTAATGGCGGAGACTTTATTGCCCATTAAGCGGATGTGATCGGGATGGGGGCCGACAAATATAATGCCCGCATCCTCAATGCTCTCTGCAAATTCAGCATTTTCTGCCAAGAAGCCATAGCCGGGATGAATGGCATCGCTGCCTGTAATCTCTGCGGCAGTAATAATCGCATTGATATTCAAGTAGCTTTGGTTGGCATTGGGTTTTCCAATACAGATGGCCTCATCCACAAACCGTAAGTGCATCAAATCCTCATCGGCAGTAGAATAAACCCCTACCGTTTTAATGCCCAGCTGTTTGCAGGCACGGACGATGCGTAAAGCAATTTCGCCACGGTTGGCGATAAGCAATTTTTTTATCATCAAGGTGCCTATATATTAGTTTCTATAACGGATTACGGGTTGGCCAAACTGAACCACATCACCATTTTCCACCAAGATGGCATCCACGATACCACTTTGAGTGGCCTCAAGTGGGTTCATAATTTTCATTGCTTCAATGATGCCCAAGGTGTCCCCAGCTTGAACTTTTTGACCAGGGGTCACAAAAGGTGGATCATTTGGGCTTGGTGCGGCATAAAACACACCTACCATAGGTGAGGTTTCAATACTACCTGAATGCACCACCTCAGGCTGCGATTCTGGCATAAAAGTTGGACTGGCCGCCATCATAGAGGGCATTGGAGTATTATAGTGTCGAGTTAAGCTGACACTGTCATCGCCTGTTTTAATCTCAAGATTAACAAGGTCTTTTTCTTCCATTAGCTCGATGAGCGTACGAATTTTCTGAATTTCCATACGGTTCCCTACCGGTTTTCTTATAATGTAAACTATATTGTAACAAATTTTTTCATGCCTGAAGAGTCACAAATCGTTTATTTCTGCAAAAATTAACAAATTGTGACCAATCTTGTGAATTTTCAGACATATTTTTGTCTATAAGTATTTAAAGCGGTTTGATACAGCCCTTATATTTAAAGGGCTAGCGCGCAGGTATGCTCAAAACTTGGCGCTGACGATAAATTAGCCTTAATGTCAATAACACCGAAGATAAACTCAGGCCAGTGACCAATGCCATCCAAAATCCTTGTGCACCTGTGTCGGTATAACGAACCAAATAGGTTCCTAATGGTAAAGCCACCAGCCAATAACAAAATAAAGTGATCCACATCGGCACTTGTGTGTCTTGCATACCGCGTAAGATACCCGCTATGTTGACCTGCCATCCATCTACCAATTGATAGGCAATGGCAAATAGCAATAAATACATCGCTTGTGCTTTTACGGCCGGATTATCGGTAAAGGCATCGGCTAAGTTCTCACGGAACAACCATACCCCAAGCATACTCACCAACGCGATACCCACGGTCCAAATCAGTCCCGTGCGCTGCACTTGCTGTAAGGCCAGCCAGTTTTTCTCGCCATAGCGATTAGAGACCATAATGGTAAGACCCATCGCCACTGACATCGGAATCATAAACAGCTGCGAGGTCACCGCCAGTGCCACTTGGTGAGAGGCCACAGCCACTGCACCCAAGGGGCTAATTACGATAGAGGCCAGACTAAACAAACTTGCCTCAAAAAATATCGAGATGCCAATGGGGACACCTAAGCGAAACAGCTTACCGATTTGCTGACGATCAGGTTTGGCAAAGTTGTAAAAGAAGCGGGTCTCATCAAAGGTTGTGTGCTTCGAGAAAAACAAATAAATAGATAGTAAGATGACATTAATCCACAGCACACAAGCGGTAGCCAGACCACAGCCTGCGCCACCAAGCTCTGGCATGCCAAATAAACCGTGGATAAAGATGTAGTTGATTGGAATATTAATAAATAAGCCAATTAAGCTGATAATAGTGACCGGCTCAGGTCTACCGAGCGCCTCACAATAGCTGCGCAGTACCGCATAGCAGGCAATAGCAGGAAAGCCCCAAGCTACGAAGCGTAGATATTGCGCTGCCTTAGGCTGAATATCGGCTGGCACGCCCATAGGGCCTAGAATATTAGGCGTAAAGGACACCACTACCAGGCCAATGGCGCCAATAAATAATGCTGCCCACAAGGACTGCTGAGTGATATGCGGTACGTGATGGGGCAGTTTTTCCCCCATCTTTTCGCCAATCAGTGGTGTGGTAGCAATCAAAGTCCCTGTGGCTAACAAGAACAAAGGCAGCCAAATACCTGAGCCAATGGACACTGCTGCCAAGTCTAGAGCAGAAACGCCGCCGGCCATCAGCGCATCGACCACGCCTAACGCTGCCTGACAAAACTGAGTAATTAAGATGGGAAGAACTAAGGTACCTAAGCGTAAACTGTGCTGTTTAAACTCAGAAAAAGATAAATTAGACAACATAACATAACTTCTAAATATAAGGGTGACAGCCCAAAGAGTGAGACAAAAAGAAGACGCTTTTATAGCGATAGCAATGCAGCGCCGCCTTTTATATAGAGTTTTAACATCAGGCAAATAAATAACCTGCCAAAAGGCAGGTCATCTTGGATAATACTTTGAGTCAGTAAAGTGGCTTGAGTGGGGTACTATTTTACCACTGAGTACTTCATTATCAAGACAGCCACTCAATCACTGTATCATCTGCTCAAGGAGCACGTATAATAAGAGTCTTATGGCTAACTGCCTTTATTGGAAGCTCAGCTGCATTTTATGGCCCAAAGCGTGAGTTATAGAATGAGACTTGTTGACAACAATAAAGGCGTGACTATACCACTATCTGCCTGCGAGTATAAGACCTTATCTTTATGTCCTCTTTAATTCATGTTCCTGATATCCCACTAGCTTTATACATTCATATTCCTTGGTGTGTCAAAAAGTGTCCTTACTGCGACTTTAATTCACATACCCTGCCAAGCGTTGACACCAAAGCTTTAGACCGTCAAGGTAATTCAATAGACAGTGATTTATTTGCGCTTTATGTTGATGCGCTGATCAAGGATATCGATGCGCAGCTGCCTTTGCTGCAAAATCGAATCATTCGCTCTATCTTTATTGGAGGCGGGACACCATCTTTGCTGCCCATCACTCAGTATCGGCGCCTATTTGATCACCTTAAGCAGGTGCTGCCTATGAGTGATGATATTGAAGTCACTATGGAGGCCAATCCAGGCACCTTGGAGCATGCTCCCTTTGAGCAGTATTTAGAAGTGGGGATTAATCGGCTGTCTATGGGGGTACAAAGCTTCTCGGATAGTAAGCTTGCGGCTTTAGGACGCATTCACAGTGCCAATCAAGCTCAAAGTGCCACGCAAGCGGCAAAAAAAGCCGGTTTTAAGCGCATTAATATCGATCTTATGCATGGTTTACCAGAGCAAACTCTTGAGGAAGCTTTGTACGATATTAAAATGGCGCATCAAGTAGGGGCGACACACATCTCATGGTATCAGTTGACCATTGAGCCTAATACTGTGTTTTATCGAGATACCCCGATATTGCCTGATGATGATAGATTGGCAGATATCGAAGAGCAGGGTAGTGCACTGCTCACTGAGCTTGGCTATCGCAATTATGAGGTGTCGGCTTGGGTCAGTGAGGCGGATAGTGGCTCACGTCATAATATCAATTATTGGCAATTCGGAGATTATTTGGCGATTGGGGCCGGTGCTCATGGCAAAGTGACTGTCGGGCAACAAAGCTTTGATCAGCCGGATATCAAGGAGGATATTGATGCCTTGGGGATCACGCAGCCAGGCATCTACCGCTTTAGTAAGACTCGGCTGCCCAAAGACTATCTAAGTTATGAGGATTATCCCAAAATGGTAGGCTGTGCCCCTATCGCCGCAGATGAGCTCAGCGGCGAGTTTATGCTCAATGTACTGCGCTTAAGCTTAGGTGTGCCTTTAACGCTGTATACAGCCAGAACAGGCTTGGCCGCTATGGATATTGAGCCGATTATCCGCCAGTTAAAGCAACAAGGCTTACTGGTATCCAAAGCCGATTGGATCGAACCGACGGCTTTGGGGCGCCGTTATCTTAACCAGGTTTTACAAGCGTTTTTGTAGCGGTATGTATGAGATAGTGCCTTTCGCTTTACCATTTATATAAAATGATGAGCAAGACACATGTGTTGCGTCTGGCGGATAACAGTT
This sequence comes from Psychrobacter sp. H7-1, assembly GCF_904846585.1. Lineage (NCBI taxonomy): Bacteria > Pseudomonadati > Pseudomonadota > Gammaproteobacteria > Moraxellales > Moraxellaceae > Psychrobacter > Psychrobacter sp. H7-1. The sequence continues at coordinate 142,690 of NZ_CAJHBH010000002.1, read as the reverse complement.
AGACATCCAGTATTGTACTTAGGAGAGAGCCCATGGCAGGTTACATTTTAGCATTGGATCAAGGTACCACCTCGAGTCGTGCCATTATATATGATGACCAAGCGCGGCCCATTAAGATATCACAAAAGCCGACCACCCTGCTTACCCCAAAGCTTGGGTATGTCGAGCAAGATGCTATGCAAATTTGGCACACTCAGATTAGCTGTGCTCATGATGCCATCAACCAAGCCGGCTTACTGGCGACAGACATCAGCAGTTTGGCGATTACCAACCAGCGCGAAACCATTGTGATCTGGGACAAGCGTACTGGTAATCCATTGGCCCCAGCCATTGTTTGGCAAGACAGGCGCTCTGATGCTTGGTGTCAGCAGATGCAGCAGCAGCGTGTAGCTAAGCAGGATATGACCATGCAGCAGTACGTGCAGTCAATCACCGGCCTGCGTCTCGATCCTTATTTTAGCGCCAGTAAAATTATATGGATGCTTGATAATCACCCCAATCTAAAAGATAGAGCACAGCGCGGTGAAGTGGCTGTTGGCACCATCGACAGTTGGCTTATGTTTAAATTAACGGGTGGTGAGCATGTGATAGATATTACCAACGCTTCTCGCACCTTGATGTACGATATCAATAAGCTTGAGTGGTCCAATGAGCTGCTCTCCAAATTTGGTATTAACAAAAACATCTTACCCAAAGTGCTGCCCTCAGATGGTGACTTTGGCAAGACAAAAAAAGGACTGTTTGCCAAGCAAATCCCAATTCAAGCTGTCTTGGGAGATCAGCAGGCAGCGCTGTTTGGTCAAGGCTGTATCTCAACAGGTATGGCCAAAAATACTTATGGTACCGGCTGCTTTATGCTAATGAATATTGGTAGTGAGGTGCAGCTGAGCCAGCATCAGTTGTTGACCACCGTGGGCTGGCAGCGCCGAGTCGATACTGCCGCGCTGCGTACCAATCAAATGGAGCATCCTTCATTATCTAAGCTGGTTAAGTCCGGTCAGCGTATCTTGACCCCTGCCAAGCGTGAGGTAACTTATGCGCTAGAGGGCGGGGTATTTATGGCTGGTGCCATTGTGCAGTGGCTGCGCGACAACTTAGGTTTATTTAACAAGTCAGAAGATGTTGAGCGGTTGGCAAAAGAGGTTGCAAGCAGTGAAGAGGTGGTCTTAGTGCCTGCTTTTACCGGCCTTGGCGCCCCTTATTGGCGATCAGATATTACCGCCAGTATCTCAGGGATGAGCCGTGGTACCACTAAGGCACATATTGCCCGAGCTGCTTTAGAATCCATTGCTTTTCAAACGTATGACGTGCTTAGTGCCATGCAAAAAGACAGCCCCAGTCCATTGACTGAGTTAAGGGTAGATGGCGGTGCTGCTAATAATAATTTGTTGATGCAGTTTCAGTCAGATATGCTTGGGGTGCCAGTATTACGGCCCAAAGATACTGAGATTACCGCCAAAGGGGTGGCGCTGCTGGCAGGTATTACAGCCGGTCTTTATGATGAGACCACCATTGATGACTCTTGGGACTTAGACCATAGCTTTGAGCCGATGATGTCTGCTGATGAGCGTGAGGCGCATCTGGATAAATGGCATAAAGCAATTACCAAGACTCTACAATAATCTGCAACTTATATTACAGGGCACCACAAGACGGCTTACACCCTGTTATGTTATAAAAGAGGAGGGCCACAACCCATAATAAAGCTCGCTTACGACAAGTGACGCAGTGAAATAATAAAAAAAGGATAAAATAAGTATGGCGCCGCATCAAACCCAAAAAGTAGACAAAAGTTTTTATATTGCCACCAGCAATCTGCTTAATTTTGCCCTGCCCAATCGCACTTATTACGCTAATATGGACGCCTATAGTCAGAGTGAATATCAGCATAAGCTTAATGGATTGCATCAGTTATTACGAAATGCCAAAGCAGATATTTATGCATTTCAAGAAGTGTGGGACGAAAAGGCATTACAAGACTTGGCAGTAAAATTAGGATTTGAGCCGTCACAAGTGCTGGCGCCCATGGCAAGTAATAAGCCCTCGAGCCAATTAACCCAAGGCAAAGGGGCACAGGACACACCTGCACTGGGTATTATTTCCAAATTCAACGTGATTGACTGGCAATTGCTCACCGATTTTGATCCTTTGGCTGTGGTGGATATTCCTGACCAAGGCTTGTATAAAAGCTTCAATCGTCCACCTTTGGTCGTGACTTTAGACGTCTACGGTCAACCGATTACGGTCATTACTGCTCATCTAAAAAGTAAGCGTCCACAGTATATCCGTGATGAAGCGGGCGGGCGAGTTGAGGATTACAATGACCCCTTGCTGCGAGTACGGGCTAAGCTTAGAAGCTTATGCATGCGTGCAGCAGAGGCAGCCGCACTTAGATTATTTATGATTGATAAGCTGCACAATACTCGTCATCCCCTCATCTTGTTGGGTGATATGAATGATGTGACTGATAGTGTGACTACTCAGCTACTGGCTGAGACCAGCGAAGTGATTTATGATAAGAGTATGCGTGATGTGGCTTTGTTTGATGCGGCACGCGTACAGACCAGTTATGGCTGGATGCGGGATGTGGCTTATACACATCTATACCAAGGCATGCCAGAGGTAATCGACCAGCTGTTTGTCTCAGAGGAGTTTTTGGTCGATGGTAAGTTTTCACTAGGTGAGGTGGAGCGGGTTGATTACTTTAATGATCATCTCAAGCAAGACTATCAAGACAGGTATTCTGACCACGGTATTGTACGCGCAAAAATAAAACTGCTTTAACAACGATAAATAGCTGTAAATAGTTAGTAACAGTGGAATAGATCCTCATGTCGTATTATTAACGTTATGCTTAATAAGTCATAGTAGGCATTTGTGTGAGTATAAATAGCATAACCCTATATTTACTGGGGTGTTACAATAAAATACACAATGAGAGATTAGTGGTCTTATTCACCTACCAAGAGACTTAGAGCGTGTTATGACAGAAAGAAGTAGCGACTTGATTAAAGATGTCCTCGTTGACTCTGAATTGGCAAAAAATATCGTGCCAAATAAATTTAAGCACACCAGCAAGCAAGGTCGGGCACGCCGGCAAAAACTGCTAATGGCAGCAAAAAAATTGAGTGAAACACGTGATATTCAGGACATCAGCTTAGCCGATGTTTGTGAAAAAGCCGGCATCCCTCGTGCTTCGGCTTACCACTTTTTTCCGAATGTAGAATCTATCTTTTTGGCCCTAAGGTTCTTAAGCTATATAGAAACCTTTAAGACCTTAGAAAAAATAGAAGTGCATGATTTCAAGCGCTGGGAAGACTATTTGGCTCAAGTTATTAGACAGTCAGGGCAAGTGTTTAATAACGATGTGACTAAGAACAAACTGATGTACGGAGCAAATGCCCCTGAGTTTCAGGACCATGATTATGATGAACGAATCGATATCAACATGGTCGGTATGATTGTGGGTAAATTATCAGACTATTATGATATGTCTAGTTTTGAGGATATAGATGATTTGTTCTTAATCGTTTATGGCATTATTTATAGCATATTTGCCTTATCATTTAAGCAATTTGATGAAATCACGGCTGAGATGTGTGAGGAAACGATAAAGGCTTCAGTGGCTTATTTACGCTGTTACTTACCTGAGCATTTGCCACGCAGATAGCTGTCTTGATTGATATAATGCTATAAATGAGTAAAGGCAGCGCATCAATAAAAAACTTTTTTCTTCTATAAAAAAACCACCCGCTTAAGCGAGTGGTTTTTTTGATAAAAGGGTAACGATGTGAAAGGGATTATTTCCAGGTGTAGGTTAGTGAGGTAAAGAAGTTGGTGCCGTCTTCATTATAACGAGTCCCATAGGTATCAATTGACGTATACTCTTTATTAAATAAGTTATTAATCTGTGAGTTAATGGTCAAATTAGGGGATACATAATAGTTTGCGCTTAAGTTAACAAGATTAGCATGTTGCATTTTAGTCCCTAGTCTGGTTGGGCCATACCACTCACCATCAAGCGCATAGCGCTTACCAATATGCTGCACTTCTGCACGAACATCAAATTCTGAATTTCTGTAGCCTGCGTATACCAACCCCTTATGCTTTGGGCGAAACTTAATTTGTTCACCTTTGTAATCACCAGAAAGGTTCTTAGCATCTTGGTAGTCGTAGTTCATTCCAAAGATATACTGATTTACGATCCAGTCAGAAACCAGAGTTATGCCTTTAATACGCGCCTTATCAATGTTACCCATTCTCCAGTTATTGCCACCATCATAGTCAATTAGGTCTTCTACATCTGAGTAATAGCCTGTCAAACGAGTTTTGTGATGGTCATCACTCTTCTCAATAAAAACTTCGTAGTTATCAGAGGTCTCTGGCTTTAAGTTAGGGTTACCGCTAAAGTTATCGTACATTGTATCTAAGGACGGCGCTCTAAAACCCGTTGAAAAAGAAGCACCAGCGCGAAGCTCAGGGCTAAATTTATATGCGCCTCCAACATTATAGGTGGTCTCTGACCCAAACTGAGAGTTATCATCATAGCGCACATTAGCTTGTGCATCAAACTGATCGGTATTTAGCAAATAGCCTGTAAAAATACTCTTTATTTTACGTTCATGTGACCCAGCATATAAGCTAGTATCTGCTTCCTGTCTTAACCATTCTGCACCACCAGTCAAAGTGCCCATATTAGTAGGGTAAGTTAACTGCAAGTTAGCTTGTTTATCTTTTGTGTCAAAGAAACTGCCATTAGGTGAGTTTTTATCGAAATTGACTCTTTTGTCCGTACTTTCACCATATTGAAGTTTGGTATTTAAACCCTTATTTTCTATATCTACAAAAGTATTAAATACATAATTTTTATTGTCTTGGTTTGCATCTATAAAAGTAGAACCAGAGTCGTATTCTGTATTTGATTTAGCATATATGCCATTTGCACCAATAGTCACAGCATCGTTAAGCTTATGCTGCATAGATAAGCTGAAATTGTTAGAATTAAAACCATCATCATCTTTATAAGCATCACCGCCTGATTTTATAGCATCAATCCCTTTAGTTTGATTACGGCTAGCTGCTAAGCTTAAGCTACTGCCTTTTTCATTACGCATCTGAGCTGAAGCGCCATACAGATAGTGGTCATTACTACCAGCACCAGCGGTTACCGAGAATTGATTTTGATCAACATTTTGACCTTTGGTAAAGATCTGAATCACACCGCCAACAGCATCCGCACCATAGATACTAGAACCAGAAGCACCATACAAAATCTCTATATGATCGATTTGGTCTACAGGAAATAGTTCAAGAGCAGCACGCCCTGTAGAAGCTGCATTGTAGCGAATGCCATCAATCAGTACTAAAATACTTTGGCTATCATAGCCACGCAGATAAAAACTGCTTTTTGTTCCCATGCCACCACTTTGATAGTAACTAAAGCCCGGCTGACGCTTTAAAACATCAAGCACTGTTTGGCCTTTATAAGTACTTAACTCTTGGCTATCAATAACACGAGTTTGGGCAATGGTGTTATTCACAGCAGTCGGTGTGCGGGTTGCAGTAACCGTAATCGCTGGAAAATTTATTCTAGGCTGCTCAGCATCCACTTCCCCTTGATTTTGAGCGGCCATAGCAGGCATACAAACTGCAAGAGCAGACACTATAGTCAAAGCTTTTGGGGTCAAGTTAGAAGATGCCAAAGCGGTAACAACACTGCGATACAAAGGGCTGTAAGAGGTTTTCATGTCTGGTTCCAATCGTTTAAATAAAATAACACTTAAGAAATAATGTGGCTATTATCCCGTATCTAATTAAAAAATAAACAACAATTAAGCGATTTTTACTCATGTTTTGATTAGTAATACTCAACTTGTCATTAAAATAGGCGTGTTTACCCGTCATACGGTCTTAATATATTGTCTTTTTTAGTGTTGTTGCCACCTAATTTTATTTAGAAGACACTGACCGTTACTTATCACTGGTGCAGGTCATGTTAAAATTGCCCAAACAATTTTTTATACCTCTATAACTGAGGCCCAAGTATTAGGCTATAAACCATGCTTTTTTTTGAGAAACGTGATATTTCCAGCTCAGCTAACTCAGTCAGCCTGCAGCCTATGAAGCTGCTCAGTGTAACACTGGGGATAATATTGGCACTTATCCTATCCCTACTATCGGTGACTGCGACAGCAGCCGATGAGGCCAGTGATACAGCCCCGAGCGCAGAAGAAGTCGTTGACCCTTTTGGTCGACAGACGCCGCGCAGCACAGTGCAAGGCTTCATTAAGTCATTAGCCGAAAACAATGCGTCATTAGCCGCTAATTATCTAAGCTTAGATGCCGGAGAGAACTCGGTAGAGGCCGTGCGTCAGGTAAAGCTTGCATTAGACATGGGGGGACGCCTAGACGCTGAGCTGCAGATTAATAATACCCCTTCGGGTAATTTTGCCGATCAGTTGCCACCGACCTTAGAGAAGGTGGGCACCATTACCGCTCAAGATCAAGTGATTGATATTGTACTGGCAAGAAAGACTTCAGAGCATGGTAATCAGTACTGGCAGATCTCTAATGAGACGTTGCAGGCCATAAAAAAATCAGATATTTCAGCCAATCCCTCAATCATTGATAAGTACACGCTCAAGCCGCTGCAAGATAAAATGATTGGTGGTTATAACTTGGCCGATATCTTTGCGGTGTTTTTGTTGGCGTTATTCTGTATAGCCGCCTCATATGTGTTCTTCGCTGTGTTGTATTTTATTTTTAAAGTTTTCTATCCCAAAGTACGTAATAAGCCGCTACCGATAGATATTAAGTTTGTGTTACCACTGGCCTTGGTCATGACCTCGCTGATTTTATATGAGGTTATGGTGTATGCTGGGGTTTCGGTAACAGTGCGAGAGCCGGTGAACCGTATTAAGGATATTGTGGGCTGGTTTGCCTCAACGTGGCTACTGCTCAGAGTGGTCGATGCCATTTTCAGTCGTGCAGAGCGTCAAAGTTATAAGCGCAATCAGACTGAACGCGTATCGATTTTAAGCTTACTGCACAAAATTATTAAGACAGTGCTGTTAATATTAGCCTGTATCTTCATTTTTGGTAATTTAGGTTTTGATTTAACCACAGGGATTGCAGCACTGGGGGTCGGTGGTTTGGCCTTGGCCCTAGGTGCGCAAAAGATGATTGAAAACTTGGTCGGTAGTGTGGTGGTGGTAGCAGACCAGCCAGTGCGTGTCGGTGACTATTGTAAGTTTGGTTCGCTAGAAGGCACGGTCGTAGACATCGGAATTCGTTCCACTCGACTGCGCACCTTAAACCGTACCATTGTGACAGTGCCCAACGGCGAGTTTTCCTCTATGTCGATTGAAAACTTTGCCTCCCGTGATATGTTTCACTTTTTGCATAATATTTATATTAAACGCGATGTGGCGGCCTCCACGTTGGAGAAGTTTTTAAAAGAGATGGAGGAGTTCTTAGTTAACCATGAAGTCACCAACTCTGAATGGACCCAGGTAAGAATTTCAGAGCTGCGTCAGGACTCTATGGTGATAGAATTCCGTGCCTATATTTATGCCAGCGGCGCTGATGAGTTTTATGACAAACAGACTCAGTTGCTAATTGAAATCTTAAAAGAGATAGAAACGTATCCTGTTGAGCATGCGTTAGCCACGCAAAAAATGATTGTAGAGTCCTCTGATGCTAATAAAGATAACGCATCATCTAAAGACAGCCCAACTGCTGCTCTTCAAAGTCATCATGATACAGAAGAGTAGCTGCCAACCACATGGCATTAAAAAAGCCACTATTGTAGATAGTGGCTTTTTTAATGCTTAACATTTGTAGCGTAAAGCGCTAAGGCTGTATGACAAAAAATAGCTTGTTGCTAGAGTGTTAGTCTTGTGATTTATTTTTCTTTAATAACACCAGTACAGCGCCATTGCCACCATCTTTTGGCGGAGCTGAGCAAAAGCCTAGAACTTCGGGTAATTGGCGTAGCCAGCCGTTAACGCAAGTTTTTAGAACCGCATCAGTACCTTTACCATGGACGATTTTTACCACAGATTCATTATTGCTACGTGCCTGCGTAATCAAGGTAGTCATGGCTTCACGCGCCTCATCAATAGTACAGCCGTGCACGTCTACAGCATCATACCAGCGTAATTTGCCTTGTTTTAACTGAGTGAAGACTTTGTTTTGTAGCGTTGGGGTTTTATAAATAAGATAAGAGTCGCCGCTCACAGGGTTTAATAGTGCCTGCATGTCTGACAATCCCGCTTCTAACTTTTCAGAGTCAGCGCCTTGAGCCGCTGCACGCTTTGATAACGTGGCTGCGTCAGGTTTGGTTGATTTGGGCTTGGCGACATCCGATAAGGTGTTGTTGTCTTTGATGGGCTGAACACCTGCCATGGCCTGCATAAACAGCACTTTGCCATCATCAACATGAGCGCTGTCTAATTGCTTAACGGTTTTTTCGACCTGTTTTTTGGTCGGTAGGGTAACAGGATCAGTGGGTTTTTCATTCTCAGGATCGCTAGGAGAGGTAGCACGGCCTTTGCTAAGTTCGCTTTTTAGCTCTTTGAGCTGGTCTTGCATCTCTTTTGAAAATAATGAATTTGCCATAGTAATAGGTACCACTTATATTAAATGAATTTAGAAGGTTATCGCTCTTACAGTGAGCTGAGTAGGGCGGCTAGGGTGTCGCCCGGATGCTCAGTTTTCATAAACTGCTCGCCAATTAAAAAGCAGTTTATGTGATGAGTGAGCATTAGCTGCATATCCTCAGTGCTATGAATGCCACTTTCGGTCACCAACAGCTGAGGTTTGGCTGACTGATTATCAAGGAACTCTTTGAGTTTTATGGAGGTTTGTAGATCAGTATTAAAGGTGTTTAAATCGCGGTTATTGATGCCATAAATATTGTGCTCAGACGCCGGTAGCTTTAGGGCACGCTCTAGCTCATGAAGGGTATGCACTTCGATAAGGACATCCATGCTAAGCTTGCAGGCCAACTCATGTAGATGATGTAATTGCTTGTCATCTAAGCAGGCAACAATTAACAAAATACAGTCAGCGCCCAGTAGGTAGGACTGATAAATCTGATACTCATCAATCATAAAGTCTTTGCGAAGTACGGGTAAGCCACAAGCGGCTTTGGCCTGTTGTAAGTAGCTGTTATGGCCTTGAAAATACTGCTCATCAGTCAGTACAGACAGACAGGCAGCACCAGCTTGCTCATATTGCTTAGCGACTCGGCTAGGATCAAAGTTAGGTGAGATAATCCCCTTTGATGGTGACGCCTTTTTGACCTCAGCAATGATGCCTGGCACGCCAGCGCTTTGTTTGGCCAATAACGCTTGGGCAAAACCGCGGCGAGGGGCCTCTTGAGAGGCAGCAAGCTGCTCAGCCTCAGCTCTAATCGCAGGCAGCGCTTGTTGTGCTTTGGCACTGGCCACTTCAGACTCTTTGGTCAGCACAATTTTTTTTAGGATTGAGGGGATGGCATCATGCGTCATATTGGGCTCGTAGGGTTATCAATAATGAATTTAGCAAAAACTAGCGATCAAAGGTTTGGGTATATTCAGCCAATGCCTGCATTTTTTGCAGGGCTTTACCGCTTTGGAGGATGTTTTGGGCCTGATTTACCCCATTAGGGAAGTTACTGGCCAATCCGGCGACATAGATGGCAGCGCCTGCGTTTAAGGCAATCATGTCACGCGCTTTATTGACCTTGTTTTGGGCAATACCAAAGTCATTGGTCTCTTTACCAGATAGCGCGGCTTGTATCAGTTGCAGGCTTTGTTCAGAAGAGTTGACGTCAAGTCCGACTAAGGTCTGAGAGTCAATACCGGCATCTTCTGGGAAGATGTCATACACGGTAACCTCACCGTCTTTTAATTCGGCCACTTTGGTACTGGTTGCCAGGCTGATTTCATCCAGTCTATCTTTTGAGCCGACCACCATCACATGCTTGGCGCCTAAGTTTTTGAATACGTGTGCTAAAGGCTCACACATATTATCAGTAAATACCCCAACCACTAAGTTTTTGACCCCAGCTGGGTTGGTCAGTGGGCCTAGAATATTAAATATGGTTCGTACTTTTAAAGCTCGGCGTACGGGAATGGCATGCTTCATCGCCGTATGGTGATTGGGTGCAAACAAAAAGCCGATGCCTTGAGTCTCAATACATTCGCGCGTTTGCTCTGGGGTGATGTTCAGATTAAGACCTGCCTGCTCCAGTAAATCTGAGCTACCAGATTTTGATGATACTCCGCGGTTACCATGTTTGGCGACAGTCGCACCTGCAGCAGCGGCCACGAATGCTGAGGCAGTAGAGACGTTAAATAAGTTACTGCCATCGCCTCCCGTACCAACAATATCGACCATATTTGTGCGGTTTTTTGGTTCAATTTTTTTGGCAAAATCGAGCATCACACTGGCAGAGGCAGTAATCTCATCAATAGACTCACTCTTCATATTAAGCCCTGTAAGTAGGGCGCCTAGCATGGCATCAGGGCAACGACCATCCATAATAATGGTCATAATTTGACGCATCTCTTGTTGCGTTAGATCAATACGTCTGAGTATGCGGGCTAAGGCTGTGGTGAGAATGTCATGAACTTGATCATCAGTCAGCTCAGCGGTAGATAAGGCGGTATTTGGCATAAGTTCGAACACTATGTTGGGATAAGGAATAAAGGGGTGGGTGTTATTTATTATACAGAATCAAGCTTATGATGTTAGCTTGGTAATAAATTGTGCTGCATCAAAAAGTTATTAAACAGCTGCAGTCCGGCTTCACTTAAGATAGACTCAGGGTGAAACTGTACCCCCTCGATGGGCAGCTGCGTATGACGAATGGCCATAATCTCACTGATTGGCTCATTAGGGTGTATGCTTTGTGTCCAAGCGCTGACCTTAAGAGTATCAGGCAAGCTGCTTTTGTCAACAATCAGTGAATGATATCGGGTAAAGACGCTAGGATTATCCAAGCCTTCAAATACCCCTTTTTGATCATGATGTACCTGTGAGATACGGCCATGCATCACTTGTGGCGCGTGTATGACACGGGCACCAAAGGCTTGCGCGATGGCCTGATGTCCTAGGCACACCCCAAGTAGGGGCAGCTTATCGGCGAAGTGTTTGATAGACGGCAGTGTAATACCGGCATCATCTGGTGTGCCAGGGCCAGGTCCAAAGACAATTGCTTGCGGCTGTAAAGCATGAATATCAGCCAAACTTACCTGATCGTTTTTACAAACCCTAACCTTGGCGCCTAATTGCTGTAAATACTGAACAATATTATAAGTAAAGCTATCGTAGTTATCTAAAAGCAAAATCATAAATTATTATCACAAAAGTTATCGCGCCTATGAATAACAGATAGGACTGGCAATGATAAACGGAAAAAAGCAGCTGCTTAAGCTAACTGCCTTATACATAGTGCCCAATTATACCCAAACATCACGCCGTGATAAGGGCTTAAGCAAATATAAAAGCAAGCTTTAACGCTGGCGTCAATCGGTAATTAAACCATGAGCTATCGGGTGTGCCCATAAACCTAGATATTGCACCAAAATTATAAAATTTAATATATTATGCACAATATTGGTGCGTTAATATGCCATATTTTGCCCCAATTTGGTTTATGAATGTTTTTAGACGCACATTTTATGGCGTAAATGCGCTAAACTTGCTTTAAATATAGCGGTTTTTGGGGCATTTTGAGCCAGAACAAAAATATTGCGCCACTTTTTAACCTGTTTTTGAAAATCTGGCATGTCAGTTGCAACAGTTAGGTCATGAAAGCAGCAATGCTAAAAATGCCAAAATAAAGTGAACACACCAAAAACCAGTTGATCTTTAAATTTTGGCTATGATTTTAAATTACTGTCACCTATACTGAATTTTGATAAAATGAAAATGATGTGCCGCTTGCCTAACTAACTAAAAAAGCTAAGTACAGCATAATAAGTTCAAATCAAGTGCAGCTAATATCACTACCACAACCGAGTTCTTAGTAACCAATTAATGGAGAGACATATAATGTTAAACAAACTATTCGATCTAATCAAAGAGTCTAATGCCAAGTGGGTAGACTTCCGTTTTACTGATACGATCGGTAAAGAGCAGCACATCAGCTATCCTGCCTCAAGCATCGATGAAGATGTTCTTGAAGATGGTAAAATGTTTGATGGATCATCTGTTGCTGGCTGGAAAGGCATTGAAGCTTCTGACATGATTTTGCGTCCTGATCCAGAGACCGCATTTATCGACCCATTCTTTGATGCGACAACCGTTGTGGTAACTTGTGACATCATTGAGCCTACCACCATGCAAGGCTATGACCGTGACCCTCGTTCAATCGCTCGCCGTGCTGAAGAGTATCTAAAATCAACCGGCATCGGTGATACGGCTTTCTTTGGTCCTGAGCCAGAGTTTTTTGTATTTGATGACGTTAAATGGTCTATTGATATGTCAGGCGCGCGCCACCGTATCACAGCAGAAGAAGCAGCTTGGTCAACGGATAATGAATATGATTGGGGCAACATGGGTCACCGTCCACGTGTAAAAGGCGGTTATTTCCCAGTACCTCCAGTAGATAGCTCACAAGACTTGCGCTCAGTGATGTGTCAACGTTTAGAAGACATTATGGGCCCAGACCGTGTTGAGGTTCATCACCATGAAGTGGCCTCTTGCCAATCAGAAATCGGTGTGTCATTTAACACCATGGTTCGTAAAGCGGACGAAGTACAGCAATTCAAATATGTGGTACATAACGTAGCGCACCAGTTTGGTAAAACAGCGACCTTTATGCCAAAACCAATCGTTGGTGATAACGGCTCAGGTATGCACGTGCATATGTCAATCTCTAAAGATGGCGTAAATACTTTTGCTGGTGACGAGTATGCCGGTCTTTCAGAAACAGCGCTTTATTATATCGGTGGTATCATTAAGCATGCTCGCGCCCTTAACGCGATTGTTAACCCATCGACTAACAGCTATAAGCGTCTAGTACCTCATTACGAAGCGCCAATCATGCTTGCTTACTCAGCGCGTAACCGTTCAGCGTCTATCCGTATCCCATACGTCAGCTCACCAAAAGGTGTGCGTGTAGAAGCTCGCTTCCCTGATCCAACTGCTAACCCATATTTAGCATTTGCTGCTTTATTAATGGCCGGCCTTGATGGTATCCAAAATAAAATCCATCCTGGCGATGCTGCGGATAAAAACTTGTATGATCTACCTCCAGAAGAAGAAGGTTCAATCCCAACTGTGGCCGAAAACTTAGAAGTCGCGCTACAAGCACTAAAAGATGACCATGACTTCTTACTAAAAGGTGATGTGTTCACTAAAGATATGCTAGATGCGTTTATCGAGTTAAAAACTGAAGAAGTACGTCGTCTAAATACCACTGTGCATCCAGTAGAATTTGATATGTACTACAGCCTATAATCTTCAAAGATTTAGGTTAAAATAAAAAATCCCAGCACATGTGCTGGGATTTTTTTTGATAAATAAAGCGTCTTAAATATTTATCTCATAAATGGGATAAGCTCAATGGTACCATTGGCAGTAACAGCCACACGTGAGTTGCCGCCCTCAAAGCTTTGAGCAGGCACGCCCGCTTTAGCAGACGCATCACGCATCATCATCATCGGACGCGGATTATAGCCACTGTTGGTATTAATAGATACGTTAATAACTTGATAGCCACTCATGCCCCACGTTTCTGCCAATGATTTGGCTTGCTCTTTAAATTGTAAAGAAGCTTTTTTGATCAGCTCTTTTTCAAGTTCTTTTTGTTTTTTCTCAGAGACACCAAATTGAAGGTTTTGTACCACTAAGTTTTCTTGTAAGTTGGCCACAAGCTCACTGGTCTTAGCAAAGTCATTGCTCTTTAAATCAACGCTTACAGTGCCTGTCCAGCCAACAATTTTACCGTCATCATTGTACTTTGGATAAGTGTTTTGTTGACCGGTAGTGGCTGTCACTGTGGGGTAGCGCTTAGCAATACTTAGTGCCTGATTGATGGCTGTATTTAGCTGGGTTGCCAATTGCTTAGGGGTGCTTGCTTGAGCCTGTTTATATAAAGTGGCGGTTACTTCATCATTTTCTACTTCTTGATTGGCTTCTACATTAAAGCTAATTTGGTTATAACCTGTCGGCTCTGCTTGTGCGCCTTGAGCAAAAGCTGCAGCACAGCCAATAATTGATAGTAGGCCTACTTTAGATAATGATTTTGATAGTAAATTAGACATGAATTTATCCTTTTAATTGTGTTTGTTAGTGTTGTTAATATAATTAAGTCTTGATAGGATTTAACAAAGGCTTAGCGCTTTAAATAAGCTTATAGTAGCTAAGATAACTGGATAATATCATGTTACATGTTTGCAGTAAGTGCAATCGATGTGAAAATTGTTACGCAATACTTTGGGTTTAGATAAGGGTGTAAATGCTTTTTTAGCGTCCTTTCGACCTAGATTTCAAATGACAATCTCTTGGGCGAACAATCTGTATTAACAGCAAAGTTTGCTGCGCATAAATTTGTGAATCTACTTGAAAATATTGAAAGTTTAGGTATAATACGTGCTTGGTGGCTCCATTGGTAGCCTCGCAACTTTGTACTACGAACCCCGCCAGGACCGGAAGGTAGCAACGGTAGTAGATACAGGGTGTGCCGAGGATGTGCTAGTGGGGCCATCTTTTTTTTGTTCAAAATTTGATAAAGCTTACCAATATTACTAATTGCTTTATACCATAAGGCCTGACACGGTGACGTGTCAGGCTTTTTTTGTATTTTTTATACCGTTTTAGACAAGTGCTCGGGTTTCTTATGCAGTAAGGTAGGCCATAAAAAGCAACCAAGTTTTTCACCCTTGCACGTTATAATACCAACAACAGCTTATGGCGCTCCATTCAACTAAAAATTATAAGGATATCTTTTATGAAAGCAGAAATTATTGCAGTAGGCACAGAGATATTACTTGGCCAAATAGTCAATACCAATGCTCAGCATATGGCTGAAGTACTGGCCGATTTAGGTGTCGATGTATATTTTCAAGGGGTCGTAGGCGATAATATGGCGCGGATCCAAGAGGCGCTAAAAATTGCCAGTGAGCGCTCAGACTTAGTGGTATGCTGCGGTGGTCTAGGTCCCACAGAAGATGATTTAACCAAAGATGCCGTGGCTGAATTTACTGGTGCTAAGCTTGTGATAGATAAAGAGGCTGAAGCAAAAATCATGCAGCTGTTCAAAGACGGCAGTGAGTCGCTCATCACCGCTAATAAAAGACAGGCCAATACCATTGAGGGTAGTCATTTATTAAAAAATGAAGTGGGTCTGGCCGTGGGTTTTGTGCATCAGTACAACGCAACCTATTATGCAGTGATACCAGGGCCACCTCGAGAGATGGCGTATATGTTTGAGCATGAGCTGAAGCCATGGCTCGATCAGTTACTGGGTGAGCGCCGTAAACTGTATTCAAAGTACTTGAAATTTGGCGGTATCGGCGAGTCGGCTGTAGAGGATAGACTCAAGGACTTAATTAGTAGCCAAGGCAAAGTGTCTTTGGCGCCTTATGCGGGCATTGGTGAGATAACCGTGCGTTTGAGTGTGAAGGCTAATAGTGCAGAGGAGGCTGAGCATGACTTTGCGCCTACCGTGCAACGTATAAAACAGCGCTTAGCTGAGCACTTATATAGTGAGCAAAATGAAAGCTTAGAGCAGACATTAAGCCGTCATAACCTCAAAGATTTTGGTGTTTTGGAGGTGAATACCAATGCTTATCTGAGTCATAGGCTACTTAGCTGCGATGATGAGCATGATAATGTGACACTAAGTGTGACCAAGTTTGCTGCACCGCCGTTAACTGAGCATATGGTAAATGAGCAGTTCATGCAGTTTATTGAGGATAATCAGCTGGCTAAAGCCATCGGTTTATTCCACTGCCATGACTTGCCTGCCACGCAAGTTGCCTCAGGTAGAAGTGCTAAGAGGTTTTATATCGCTTTGTGCATTGATGGCAACATATCTATTATTGAACGTGAGCTTATTGGGGACAGACAAGCGGTACATATTAGAGCCGCGAAAACGGCCATATATCTGTTTTTAAAGCACTGGCTATAAATAACTATTATTAAATTAAAATGGCTTGTTTAAATAGTCAGGCAATACCAACCGTGGGTTTTTATACCAACATTTATTTTTGAAATTGGCTTACCTTAAATAGGCTCAAAAAAAGCTTGTCACAAATTGGTGGCAAGCTTTTTTTTGGGTGCAGATTAATGAGACCACATTTATTGTGATAAGCGGGGTTAGCAAGACAACTTTGTTATTTTAAAGCTTCACAAGCAATGCCATCTTTATCGCGATCCAAGGATTGATAGCCGGGCTTTTTGGCATCAAAATAAGCCTGTGCTTCTCTTTGCGATTTGAAGTCAGAACACTTAACCCGAGCGGCTTGAGCAGGAAGACTGCTGGCAATCAAAACCAGCGAAATAGTGGTCAATAACAATTTTTTCATGATGATCTCCTCATGATAAGAGTAGGTATCTATGTCTATGAGCTCAGTCTGTGAGCTCATTTTATCAAAGATAAAAAAATAGGGCATTACTGGTAAGTTATAACCCTATTCCTAAAATGGATATATAAGCTTTAGGCATAAAAAAACTTGCCACAATGAATGTGACAAGCTTTTTTAGTGTTTGGTGGAGATGGCGGAAACTAAACTAAGCTTGTAAGATATTGATTTATAAGGGTTTAATGAATTTAAAAAACCACAATACCAACAATAATACCAACAATAGATTTTTTTACCTCGATAAATAATACCTTACTCATAGCTTTAAATAAAATTGTTACGGTTTGTAATTTAACCTTATTCACTGCTCAGCTTTGAGTAATGAGATATCCCCACCGATGGGGACAAGTCCAATCTTGGTCTTATCTAAAATCTAAGCAAGATCATACCTCAGTCAGTGACCATCTGTGGCTAAAATGGTGATGGTTAGAATGAGGCATATAATATCTCAGTCACTAAAATAGTGATGCTGGTATAACTGTTTTGGTTATCCCTGCATTTGAAATGCCACCCTCTGTGGTGATTATCTCCACTCAGTCCCTACGATGTCCGAAAATTAACTCACTCTTATATCATCTGGTGACACGCCTACAATGTTAAACACTGGTGGCAAATGTGACTGTGGTGCTATGGTTTGATTATCTAGGCCCAGCAACTTAGCTTTGCTCATTGTTGCACTTATCATCGCTGTTGGATTGCCGTTCTCCTTTGCGACTTCTCGAGCTTCGTTTAACTCTGTTATCAGGTCGTCAACTGTCATTAGTATTCCTCATCTAATTGATCACTGATTGCCTTAACTGCCTCTGGTGATAAAGGTGCTATCAGTTCAATTGTGGTGGGCTTGTCTGTTGCTGTTGTGGTACTTGAGTCTAATCCCAGTAACTTAGCTTGGCTCATAACGCTATTAATTAGGCCGTTTACGTTCTCATGCTTTATCGCTATTTCTTTTGCTAGCTGTAAATCTTGGATAAGGTCATCTAGTGTTGGTAAGTACGCCATTATATTAATCTCTCTATTATCTGTTGGCTCAGCTCATCATGCTCAGCAATAAGTTTCTGATATGTCTTATGGTGCATATAACGAGGCCTCTCACCTTTACCGTTTGCAATGCCTTGAGGCCAGCCTAAACGCTCTCTAATGACTGCTACACGCTTAAATAAGCGGTCAATGGGTTGCTGTAGCTGTATCGAGTAGTTAGCTCCTATGCAATGCCTGCACTGGTAGGATTGATTGAAGTATAAGACTCCTACACGCCTGCCACACTTAGGGCACTGCCACCAATAGCGACTACCTCCATAATTGCATGATGTCGCTGTCACTGTGATTTGCTCACCATTCACTATAAAAGCACCTGCCTTGCTCAGTTGGTGAGTGACTGAGTTAATCGGTAACTTTGGATAGTTCTCAAGGCTTTTTACTGTAGCGAGCTTTGGCATGGTTATCTAAATCATTAGTAATTTTTGTTATATTATAACAATAATAGGTATGATTGCTTATTTTTTAAATAATTTAACCTTAAAATTTCTCAATATGCTCAGATATAGTACTGACAAAACTGACAAAACCTATTAACAGGCACAAAAAAGGGCACTATTTTTGAATAATGCCCCAATTCACAACTGACAAAACTGACAAAACCTAACCAATCTCACTCAATCTAGGGTTAATGTAATAACGCTCAGTAGGCCTACCTCCTTGGCCAGTGCTCTCTACTGTTTCCCATCTTAGCCAATCATGCTCAGTAAGCACCTCTAAAGCGTTGAGTACGTCATCAGCATCAGTTAAACCTTTCCACCCTTTGCGGATAAGCTGGCGAGCTGTAAAGCCATGCTCAAGCCAGTCAGTTTTGTCGGTTTTGTCAGTGCCTCTTTTAGCTATCCTCAAGATTTTATCAGCTAAATAGTTGGCCTTGATGTTTGCACTGTCTGTAACTGCACTATAAACCCTCATCATGTGCGACTCTAGTACCTCACACCACTTAAGCGAGGCCTGTAACGCTGTTAAGCTCACTGAGCCTAAGTTACCGCCATATTCGATACAATCCACTAAATGAAAGATTAAAGCCAATGATGGTACTGTTTTAGCGTACTTAATAAGATGCTCTGCAATGATACTATGCTCAGCCTCATTTGCTCGAGCCTTGAGGTCATCATACCAATTCATAAAAACAGGGTAAGCCTCATCACTAAAGCGGTAATATGGCCGTTTGTGGTACTCATCAATAGGGCTTGCACCATATCGCATAAAATCACCCAACTGCATATTATCGATTGTTTCAAACAAGCTATACACTGCATCACGACTGGCTTTGTCAGGTGCTAAATCTCTCTCTTTACTGTTGGCTAGTGGGTCAGGGTAAACAATAAGCTGAAAGCGTTGAATAAGCCCATCATTACCTAATCCTTTGACTGTCTTACCTAGGTAGAACTCAAGCTTATCAGGTTGTATGCCACCAATAACAGATAAGCAATGAGTATCAATAAATATTGAGCCTCTGCCTATTCTGTCAACTTGAAAGCTACCAAGGCCATTAAAGCCCTCAAGATAGAATGATCTAGCTTGTAAGTTGCTCTCATTGTCTAATGATGCCAGTAAGCCAGTCAGCTCATCACGCTTAACCAACATACCGTTTTTATGCTTACTCTCAAGCTCTCCAATGCTCTCTACTGTACCATCATCAGTAATATAACGCTTCATTTCAGGGATAAGCTCATCATTCTGCTTAGCCTGTGCAAGTTCCTGAGCCTTAGCCTTTAGTGCTTCATGGTTTGCCTCACTGTCATCATCGTCATCTTGGCCTGCCAGTTTCTTGGCTAAATCACCTAACTGCTTCTCAGTAGCTTTGGCCATGTGTTTATTAAGCTCTTTTTGAGCCTCATACTCAAGCTTGTCAGTGTTGTACTTCTCCTTAGATAAAGCGACAAGGTGTGTTACTGGCTTTAATCCCTCGCTTAATGATGGTGATTTTTTGCTTGATGGGTTGCCAACAATAGCACCAAAAAAGTTTGGCGATATTTCCCAATTATCATATCTCTTAGGGTAGATAGTCAGCTTTGTACCAATCACACTACCTAGGCTCACCATCAGTGGCATCAAAACATACTCAATCGGTACACTTAAACGCTCTGCACTGTTTGAGGCATAATCCCATAGAAGGGTAGGCATCATATCTTTATTAAAGGTTTTAACCTGTGGTAGTGTTTTGCTCACCTCGCTTGGCTTTGCCCAGCCTAAGTGCTTAAGATTAAGAGTATCAGCCTCATTCAGTAAACTGATCAAGGTATCATCATAATTTAATAAGCTATCAATAGGTATGCTGGTAGTAACTAGCTCAACATCATGGCCTTTAAGCGACTTAATAAGGTTGGTCTTATTTTCGAGCGTGGTATTAATTTTAATGGTACTGGCTTTGGCAAAATGTTTAACCATGCTATCAAACTGCCAATGGTGCAAGCTCACTAAAACAGTATCCTGCCTGCCATTAGTTGAGTTAAGCTCAAAGTATAGCTTTTTGCCATCTTCTAAGCTTGTTACCGCCCACTTATCACCATTAGCATTATAGTTACCGATAACAAAAGCATAAGGCTGGCTTGAGTCAGTCAGTAAAGGTGGTTTGCTGTCATCAATAACGCTTGCAATGCTAACAGGTTGGCCTTGGTTGTCAGTTAATACGAGGCCTAAAGTGTTGGCAGTTGGCAGATATTCGCCTCCTATGCTAATATCACTATCAAGGTATAAAAGCTTGTGGCTCAGTCCTAATGGCTCACCTAAGCCATGCTCAAGGTCATACAAGTCTTTTAATACTTGGCTTTGCTTTATATCTTCTAATGTAGCTGGTCTGAACTCTGTTAATTTTGACAATAAACCTGTGCTTACTGCATGGGTTTTTTGTTGCTCTGAGTTAATCATCTTCACCTCCACCAATAGGCTCATCTAAATCAGTGAGATATGCTTCTTGGATAGTTACCTCAAGCTTAGGGTTAACCGCTTGAATAAACACTTGCACCGCCTCAGCCGTCCAATAATCCATCACAAAGTCAAAACAGTCAGGAATAACTATTTCACCATTAACCTCTATGACGTAAAAATCATTTGGATTTATTCTCATTGCTTACCCTCCTTTTTAAACCATCTCTTTTTATATGCTTTTTTCTTTTGCTCAGCCTGTTTGCTGTGCTTAGATTTGGCATAAGCTAATTGAGCACTCATAAAGGTAGGGATAGGCTCATCAGTGGCTTGCTGTTGAAGTGGTACATCTTGATCGAGGTACTGAGCTAATTGCTGATTAGTTATTAACTTATCTTTACTCATAGCACCCCCATAGCAGTTAACATATTCACCACTTCTAAGGTCGTAAAGACTAAGATGATAAGTGAGGCGACTATATAGATTAAGTTTTTAATAATGCTCATTACTTCACCTCCACAGTGCCAAACTTGCTTTGCTCTAATGGCTCATTAAGTCGCTGTAATAGGTCATATTGAGCCTGTGAGGTGTGTGTCACTGTTTCATAAGCAAAACGTGCCATAGCTTGATATTGATGCTCTGATAGCTGATTATTGCTAATGATGTAAAGCAGGCTAGCAATATCATCTAGTACTTGAATGGCGTTTAAGGCTTCACAACTGGCATCAGATAATAAGACAGACGGTAATAACATTACTTCGTCATCATCTGCGGTTGTTATGTCGATTACTTGGCGGTTTAAGGTTGATTGCATGATTAAGCCTCCACATCAGTTGAGGCAGTGCTAGGCTGTTGAGCCTCAAGCCATGCCAATACATCAGCATTACGCCATGCGACCATAGTTGGTGATAACTTCACACTAGCAGGAAAACGGCCATCATTGCTCCACTCATGCAAGGTGGTACGGCCAAAAGGTAAGAAAGGTAGGATATCTCTAGCTCTGCTCATGCCTTGAGGTGGCAGGTACTTAGCAAACTGGCTTTGTGCTACTTGCTCAATCTGTTCGCTAGTGCTTTGGCTAAAGTTAATTACTTTAGTGTCGGTAGGATTGTTCATTTATATCCACTCCATAAAATCGGTTGATTTAAACCGTAACGGCTCTTAATTGAGTGCTACGGTATGGAATGAATGATATAGGGTGGCTTTGAGGTCAAAAAGAATAGAAGTAGATTAAAAACTCGTTTAGTCGTTCCTCTGACAATTATTTTTTGATTTGTGTCTTAATTAGCTTTTTTTGGCTTCTTTTATGTCGGCTGTTGGAATATTAACCTCAATCTTTAATAACTCATATAAGCCTACAATAAATACAAAAAAATGACCTTCTTCGCCTGAGCCAGTAGGCAAGCCATAGAATTCAAAGATAGGTATTAACCTTTTGATCATATTTATTCTAGCTTGTCGCTCTTGTGATTTTTTGCGTCCTTGCTCTGGTGAGTAAAATCTTAACGCTTTTTCACAAGTAAACTTAAATTCTTCAAGTGCTTTAGTAGGTCGCCTTTTATTGAGGCCACTGGTGTCTATAAACTCATCAACAACTGCACCAGCATAGTTCTTTTGGTAGATGTCTATAACTGCATCAATATGGCGTATCATCTTTTGTAAGTCCTTTTTCACAACTCGCTTGTCTTTGCTTTTCGGCTCTCTTGTGGCCTCAATAAATAAGTGGTTTAACCTGTCAGACGTGCTTAGTGTTTCAACAAACGCATCAGAAGATAGTACGCCTAAAAAATAATCGTTAAAAATATTACATAAATTCTTATACAAATGTGATGGGTCATGTCTTAATAGTGCATCTTGCTTGGCATTATCTTTAATGTACTTAACTGTGTACAAACCAGCATCTTCACTAGCAAGTGAGTACTTTACTCCAGTAACTTCTTCGTATATTTCAAAAAACTCTTGAATAGGGTGTTTATCCATAGCTATCACCTTTACCACACCTTTACTAAATAAGATGCAAGGCGGTGACTGCTTAAAGGTGTAAATGGCAGTCGTTCGGGTAATTACTCCTAGCCTTGCAATGGGGTAGGTCAATAAATCACTTAACCTTTATATTTAACATAGCTTTGAAAGTATCCATTTATTTCCATAGAAATATCATCGTACTCTTTACTAAGTCGCTGTATTTCTTCTAGTGCTAGGCTATAGGAAAACTGGTTAATCATATTCTTATCACCATCTGATTGATAGCTGATAGGTTGGCCGTCCTTAAGGATTGCGAAAGTTGGGGCATAAAGATAGCCATCAAATAAAGCCCCTTCTGGTGGCAGGTTGTCCCAAAAGCTTTTATCTTCAAGTTGCTGGCTGGTTGGTTTGGTGTCGAAGGTCATCATATTTATATCTCCTTTGAGGTTTTGTCAGTTTTGTCAGTTGGTCAACTGAGCACTTTTAAATATTTTTGGCTTAATTTAGGGGTTTTGTCAGTTTTGTCAGTTGTACTTTTAGCCATTCTGTATTTTTTGAGCCTTTGGCATAACTATTAAATTATCAATCTTGCCAGCGTATGCATCATCAACATAGTTAGCCCACTCATGCATCATCTTAGTACGATAGGGCAGGTGTTGAGCACCGTTATAGGCCTTGCTTATCTTATTCTCTCTATCATGTGCCAGTTGTAGCTCAATCGCCTCATGCATATAGCCTTGCTCATGTAAGGTGGTACTAGCTAAACCTCTAAAGCCATGCCCTGTCATTCTGCCTTTATAGCCCAATCTCCATAAGGCAGTAATAAAAGCATTTTGGCTGTATGGCTTGCGAGTTGATGGATTAAAAAAGACGTACTGATCAGAAAAGCCTAAAGCCTTTATCTTTTTAAGTAGCTCAGTGACTTGAGGTGAAAGCGGTACTATATGCAATCTCTTAGCTTTCATCTTATCGGCTGGGATAGTTATAAGTTGGCGTGTAAAGTCGATATCCTGCCATTCAAGATATCTAACTTCATTAGTTCTAAGAAATGTATAGCACATAAACCACAAGCCATATTTAACTAAGATATCACCATCATAGTCCTCAATATCTTGCATAAGCTTTGGCAGTTGCTGGGCAGTTATTCGGCTGTGGTGTGTTGTACGATGGGGTTTAATAGCCTCAGTAAGGTCTGTTGCTGGGTTGTGAGTAGCTAAGCCAGTGCGTATGGCGTGTTTGAATATCTGGCCTACCTCTCTAATAGTACGCCTTGCCATCTCGTTAGCACCTCGAGCCTCTACCGCCTTACCAATAGCTAAGATATCAGGTGGGGTTATCTCATCTATAAGCTTTTGACCAATGGCAGGTTTAATATCACGCTCATAAGCTGAATAGTTACGAGTAAATGTACTTGAGGCTAAGTAAGTCTTACGCTCTGCATACCATGATTGAGCTATGTTATCGAATAACCTTGAGCCATCTTGGCTGGCTTGCTGTTCTTTCTTTTCCTCTTTTGGGTCAATACCATCAGCAATGAGCCTTTTAATCTCAAGGTTACGCTGTCTAGCTTCTTGCAAGCTCATCACTGGGTAAGTGCCAATAGTTAAGGTCTGTTGCTTGCCTTGCCATCTGTAAGCACTGATCCAAGACTTAACGCCTGTATAACGTACCCATATTTGTAGGCCGTTTCCATCGCTGTACTTATCAGGTGCTTTGCTTTGAATTGCTTTATCGGAGGGTGTGAGTTTATTGATAATGGTATGAGTGAGTGCCATAGCTATTAGTCCTTGTGTTGGTATTGTTGGTACTAGATAATCTCAATACCAACAATAATACCAACATTCTATATAGCTTGCTATGGTTCAGAATGTTCACTAAACCCCTCAAACGCCCATTAAAAAAGGCCTACCGAATGTTACGGTAAGCCTTGATTAAGAAAATGGTGGAGATGGCGGGAGTTGAACCCGCGTCCGCCAGCACTACGCTCATGAATCTACATGTTTAGGGTCTGTCTTTGGCTTTAACCCGCACCGAACCGACAGTCAGGTTGGATAGGGCGATCCTTTAAGTTTGAACCTAAATGATTAAGGCAATCATTTAAGCGAACCCATATGCGTGCGCTTCAACTCGTCTAACCCACTATGGGTAAAGGGCAGAGGAGTAAGCAGGGTTTAAGCTGCTAGAGCGTAAGTTTCGTCGTTTGCGACTATAACAATATATGTTTGATTAACGAGAGGACATATACTCTCGACATGCATCATTGAGTTTCATCACCAGCGTCGAAGCCAGAACATCCCCAATTGAACGAGTAATTATATAGACATTTTTCATCGAGCACAAGCCAAGTAAGCCGGCTCTTACATTAGGTAACATATTAATATAGATAACTAATTTTACCAAACCGCTTACCCATAAAAAAAGACAGCCTAAGCTGTCTTTTTTTGATCTCTACAACCAAAAGCGGTAGATAACTATCAAAGTAAGAAATAGGTGAGGGCGCTTGGCTCTCGGCTATAAATTACTCTGCGTCTTCTTCAGCTTCTTGTTGTGCTGCTTCTACATCACCATCTTCAGAAAGAATAGTAACTAGGATGCTAGCAAAGATATCGTGGTGTAGTTGGATGTCAACGTTGTATTCACCCACTTGACGTAAAGTACCTTCAGGTAGCTTAACTTCAGCGCGATCCACTTCAAGACCAGATTTGGTAAGGGCATCAGCGATATCGCGAGTACCGATTGAACCAAATAGTTTACCATCTTCACCAGATTTAGCGCGCATGATAACGTTAACGTCAGTTAAAGCTTCAGCACGTTTGTTAGCAGCTGCTAACTCTTCAGCTTCAATTGCTTCAAGCTCAGCACGACGTGCTTCGAACTTCTCAACGTTAGCTGGTGTGGCAGGTAGAGCTTTACCTTGTGGGATAAGATAGTTACGACCGTAACCTGATTTTACATCCACAGTTTCGCCAAGTTTACCAAGGTTGACGATACGCTGTAATAAAATAACTTGCATGAGTCACTCCTAAGTTGGCTTACTGATGATTGTCAGTGTATGGTAGCAATGCTAAGTAACGAGCTTGTTTGATAGCAGTGGCTAATTGACGCTGATATTTGTTAGACGTACCAGTGATACGGCTAGGAACAATTTTACCATTGTCACTGATGTATTGTTTTAGTAGCTCAACATCTTTATAGTCGATGTGAGTAATACCTTCAGCGGTAAAACGGCAAAATTTGCGACGGCGATAAAAACGTGCCATGGATCTTCTCCTTAAATGAGCTTAAATTATTCGTCAGAATCGTCGTTAGACTCATCATCCTGATCGTTGTCAAAGTTTTCGCTACGTGGAGCTTTACGGGCACGCTTCTCATCAGCACTTTTTGCTAATTGTGAAGGTTCAGTAATAGCGTCGTCACGACGAACAACTAAGCTACGGATGATAGCGTCGTTGTAACGGAATAGCTCTTCAAGCTCTTCTAGAGTTGCACCATCACACTCGATGTTGAATAAAACATAGTGTGCTTTATGGATTTTGTTAATTGGGTAAGCCAATTGACGACGGCCCCAATCTTCAAGACGATGAACCATACCATTGTTGTCTTGAACTAATTTGATATATCGCTCAACCATTCCGACTACTTGGTCGCTTTGGTCAGGGTGTACGATAAGCACCACTTCGTAATGTCGCATTTAAGACTCCTTACGGATTAGTAGCCATTGACCCCATGTCAACAGCAAGGAGATTTATAGCAAAGACAGATAATAAAAATAACCATCTACAATAAAATAATTTTTAGGATAAAGGCTGTATAATTAAAGCCCTTTCAAAATTACTTGTTGCTATAAAGCGGCGGATTATAACAGTTATTGGCGATATTAACAAGCTTTGTATCAAATGGTTTCAATCCTCAATAACTGATTGAGCGAAGGGGTAAAAATGTTTAGAGTAGCCTGCTACTATGATTACCTTTGAAAAACTTTATAAAATCAGCAAAAGCTGTGCGCGTTACAAGAAGCGTTATCAAATAGGTACTAAGTTATGAAACGTAAAGCCATAATTATAGGCGCAACTGGACTGGTTGGTAAGCAACTGGTAAACCACCTAAGTTTAATGTATGACAGCTTGATCATCGTGGCCAGAAAGCCACCAAAGCGCATGTCTGCAGAAATGCAGTTTTATCAATTGGGCGATTTTACCAACTTACAAGAAATCATGGCCAGTATCGCCATTGGCTCAGATACAGATGCTTTTACCTGTTTGGGCAGCACCAAAAAACAGGCCGGTGGTGAAGAGGCCTTTAGACGCATTGATTATGAATACAATTTCGAATTTGCCAAAGTGTGCCGCGAAAAAGGAGTGCAGCGCTTCTTTTTATTGTCCGCTCTTGGAGCAGATGTCAAAAGCCGCTTTTTTTATAACCGTGTTAAAGGCGAGCTTGAGCAAGCAGTAAGCGAGCTGGGTTTTAATGAATTGGTCATCTTCCAGCCGTCTTTACTACTTGGCAAACACAAAGGGCGCGTACTTGAAAATGCCGCTCAAAGTATTTATAAGGTATTCTCGCCTTTGGTGCCTAAGACCATGAAGGCTCGTCCTATTGAGGCACAAAGAGTCGCCGCTGCTATGGCGGTAACCGCTCAAAATTTATATGAGCGCCATAGATTTATGGATGCCCAGACAGAGTCGCAAGTACATAAAGTAACCATTATAGACAATAAACAACTGCTTGCGATGACCCAATTAAAGTCTTAAGCTAAACACAAGGCTGTTTTTAGCTTAAAATCAAACTGGCTGATGTCTTAAGCCAAAAAGATGTGCAACCATAATACTATTTGAGGGAACAACCATGACTGAGATGACCAAAACCAACTTTGTGACCTGTGATTTGTTAGATGCCAATCCTGAAAGCCAGGTGTGCTTGCCTAATATTGAAGGCAAGTCTTTTTATAGTTTTGGGGGTAAGGACAGATTTTGTGGTGAGATTGTTACGGTTAAATGCTTTGAGGACAACAGCCGTGTTAAAGAGCTGCTAAATACGGATGGCCGAGATGCCAAGGGTGAGGGCAAAGTATTGGTGGTTGATGGCGGTGGCTCAATGCGCTGTGCACTACTTGGTGATATGATTGCCCAATCAGCCATTGATAATGGCTGGGCTGGCGTGGTTGTTTATGGCTGCGTGCGTGATGTGGATGACATGGCACAAATGGATATCGGTGTCATGGCGCTTGGCTGTATTCCTCGTAAGTCCAACCGCCGCGGCGAAGGTCAGACGGATATCGAAATTCGTTTTGGTGATTTGACCTTAAATTCAGGCATGATTATCTACGCTGATAATAACGGCATTATTGCCAGTGATAAACCACTGATTGCCTAGTGTGCCTAGCCGCTCATTGTTTTATTTTTATTATCAGCGGTCTGAGCACCGTTTAAGATGTCAGCTATCAAGTATCTACATATAAGACAGACCGGATATAAGACAGACCGGATATAAGACAGACCGGATATAAGACAGACCGGTAAATGATCGCTGAAATTGACCATTCAACTGTCACTATCTAAAGCTTAGAAGCTTGTCACAGATGTCGTTGATAACCTATCGCCATATCAAATCAATACGCTTTAGATAGTGCAAGACAATCGTAACCGGTGGTACGCCTGTATCACTGTTAAAGACTATATGGATTGGGTATCAAAAATTGGTTGTTACCATTTTTGTTCGTATAATAACGGCCTTCCTACTTAGTTTTAGCACACTGGCCTTTGATAAGGATACATACTACACCGTTATGCCTAAATTTATTGAGCACCCTTTAACCGATATTTTTACCCCCACCAACGAGCAGTTATTTCCTATCGATAAGGCGCAAAAGCGCTGGCTTTATCCGGCTTATGCAGCAGCAGGCAGCTTATGGCTGGCCAGTTTAAGTGATTGTCCTGTGGCCAATGTCGCCAATAGACTCAAGGTGGTCGTCACCAAAGATCAAAACCAGCTCAACCAGATCGAGACAGAATTGGCGTTTTGCGGTGTCGATGCTTATGTGTTTCCTGATTGGGAGACACTGACCTATGATGAGCTGTCACCGCATCAAGATATTGTCAGTGAGCGTATCAATCTATTAACCGATATGCCAAAGCAGGGCATTTTACTGATTAGTATTCAGACGCTGATGCAGCGTATGGCGCCGCCAAGCTGGCTGATTGGTCAGCATTTTGATTTAAGCGTTGGTGATATTTTTGACATCAATCAACAACGAGAGATGCTCGCCGCAGCCGGCTATCGGGCGGTGGATAATGTGTTTGAACCCGGTGAATTTGCGGTGCGCGGTAGTGTGATTGATATCTTCGCCATGGGTCAGCCGTTTCCGCTACGCTTGGATTTGTTTGATAATGAAATTGAGACCATTCGATTTTTTAACCCACAGACTCAGCGCACACTGTCTACTCAGACCTTGATGGATCTGGTTGCAGGCCGTGCCGATGCCAATAGTGCCAATCAGCATGATTTAACGGTTGAATCCTTATCTCTACTGCATAAGCTGCCTGATGTGTCTAAGCCAATCACTCAGTTTCAGATCTTGCCGGCCAAAGAGTTTCCGCTAGATGAGGGCAAAGAGACCTTCCGTAATAACTTTGCAGCCATGTTCCCCAATGTCAGTAGCCGCAGGTTTGAGCTACACAAAGACGTAATGGCAGGCATTGCCAGTAGTGGTCTGGAATACTACCAGCCATTGTTTTTTGAAATAGAGGATTGGTCACAAAATGGCCATTTATTCTCCTATTTTCCCAAAGATACCCTGTTTATTATCGATGAAAATACGGCTGAGGCGCAGGCTGACTATTGGTCACAGATTCAGCGCCGTTATGAAGAGCGCCGTCATGATATCGATAAGCCAATTGTAGAGCCTACATTGCTTTATTTACCAAGCAATAGCTTAAATGAGATGCTCAATGCGTATCCGCGCGTTATCTTAAGCCAAAGTGACTTAGCAGCTGCCGATAATACCCAAAGCGGTAAGGTAAAACTGCCGGCACTGATGCCGCCTGAGCTGCCGGTCAGTCATCAAAAAGCTGAGCCTTTATTAGAGCTTTTAAATTATGCCAGTGCCGGGTGGGATGACAACACCACTGAGGCGGCTTTAGCGCGCCCAATCCTAGTGGTGGCCGAGACTGCTGGCCGACGTGAGATTTTACTTGAGCTATTTCACGGCAAGCTTAATGTGCAGACCTTTGATAGCTTACAGCAGTTTTTAGGCAGTGAGTTGTATCAACAATCATTGATTAAAAACACCGCATCCGCTAGCAACACTAAGCCAACGGTGGGTCTGACCATTGCGCCCATTGAGCGCGGCGCAGTCATCGATCAGCATTTATCCATTATCAGTGAAACTCAACTGTTTGGTCGTCAAGTGCTACAAACCCGTCGTCGCCGCCAAAGCGATGTGTCCGAAGAGTTCTTAGTAAAAAGTGTCACCGAATTAACGGAAGGCAGTCCGGTGGTGC
The DNA here is from genome assembly GCF_904846585.1 of Psychrobacter sp. H7-1. Lineage (NCBI taxonomy): Bacteria > Pseudomonadati > Pseudomonadota > Gammaproteobacteria > Moraxellales > Moraxellaceae > Psychrobacter > Psychrobacter sp. H7-1. The sequence goes on along the minus strand of NZ_CAJHBH010000002.1, from coordinate 112,740 downwards.
ACATTGACCAAGGTATTGGTCGTTATCATGGTCTAATCACTCTAGACATCGGTGAAGGTGAGCAAGAATTTATTCATCTAAAATATGCCGATGATGCCAGTATCTATGTGCCCGTGGCCAATCTACAGCTGATTAGTCGTTATAGTGGCGGTGATCCAGCACTTGCGCCTTTGCATAAGATTGGTAGCGGTAAATGGGATAAGGCCAAACAAAAAGCACTGGAGCAAATCCACGATGTGGCGGCTGAGCTGCTTAATATGCAGGCGCGCCGTCAGGCCAAAGAGGGTATCCACTTCAAGGTGGAAACGGCTCAGTATGAGCTGTTCGCCAGCCAGTTTGCCTTTGAAGAGACCCCCGATCAGGCCAATGCCATCGATGCGGTGATGCATGATATGAAGCAGAACAAGCCGATGGATCGCCTGATTTGCGGTGATGTGGGCTTTGGTAAAACAGAGGTGGCCATGCGCGCGGCCTTTATTGCGGTAAATAGTGGCTATCAAGTGGCGGTACTGGTGCCGACTACCTTGCTGGCAGGACAGCATGAAGACAACTTTAAAGACCGCTTTGCTGATTGGCCCATTCGAGTGGAGACGCTTTCTCGCTTTGGTGGCAAAAAATACCAAGATCAAGTGCTAGAGGATCTAGCAGCAGGCAAAGTAGATATTGTTATTGGCACCCATAAGCTGCTGCAAAAAGACGTGAAATTTGCCAATTTAGGCTTAATGATTGTCGATGAAGAGCACCGCTTTGGGGTACGCCACAAGGAGCGAATTAAAGCCATTCAAAGCGATGTTGATAGCTTGTCTATGACTGCCACGCCCATTCCGCGTACGCTCAATATGGCATTGACCAGTATGCGTGACATGTCAATTATTGCCACTCCGCCGGCGCGCCGCTTGTCGATTAAGACCTTCGTGATGCAAAAGACAAATCAGCTCATGAAAGAGGCTATTTTGCGTGAACTGCTGCGTGGCGGTCAGGTCTACCTGCTGCATAATGATGTCGCTAGCATCGAGCGTATGGCAGAAAATATCCGGGAGCTTGTACCAGAGGCTCGGGTCGGTGTTGCGCATGGTCAGATGAATGAGCGTGGTCTTGAGCAGGTGATGCAGCAGTTTTATCACAAAAAATTCAACGTGTTGGTCTGCACCACCATTATTGAGACTGGTATTGACGTGCCCAATGCCAATACCATTATCATCGAGCGCGCCGATAAATTTGGTTTGGCGCAGCTGCATCAGCTACGTGGCCGAGTAGGGCGTAGTCACCATCAGGCTTACTGTTATCTTCTAGTGCCTTCGGTAAAAGGCCTAAAAGGCGATGCCAAAAAACGCTTAACTGCCATTGAGCGTGCCAATACCTTGGGCGCAGGCTTTATGCTGGCCAGTGAGGACTTGGAGATTCGCGGCGCTGGCGAGATACTGGGTAAACAGCAAAGCGGTAACATGCAGGCCATTGGTTTTAGTCTGTACATGGACATGCTAGAGCGGGCAACCAAAGCCATTAAAGCGGGCAAAGAGCCGGATTTAAACACGCCGCTGTCGTTGACCAGTGATATTAATCTTCACAGCTCCGCGCTGATACCTGAAGATTACGTCAATGATGTGCCGCAGCGTTTGTTGTTTTATAAACGTATTAGCAATGCTGAAGACAAAGAGGTGCTTACTGACATTCGTACCGAAATGATTGATCGCTTTGGTGCGCTGCCTGATCAGACCAAGCAGCTGTTTGCGATTCATCAGCTGCGGGTATTGGCTGAGCCTTTGGCGATTTATAAGATTGATGCGACCAGCAACAGCGTTATCCTAGAGTTTGCCCCAGACACACCAGTTGAAGCACTAGCGATTATTCAGCTTATTCAGTCTGATGGCAATCGCTACCGTATGAATGGTGCCTCAGGTATCCGCTATACCAATCCGGACAAGCTTGACACGCCAGCCAAGCGGGTAGAGGTAGTGCGTGAGCTGCTCAACCACTTTACTCGTCATGTTAAGGACAAAGCGGCTCAGTAGTCGCTATTTTGCTAAGTGCGCTTAATTGTGTTTAAGTGTGCGCTGGTAAACAGTAGCCGTTATCACTGGTTGTGCTTATACAATGGGTGACAAAATAGCGGGGTCATAAAATCGTCATCATTGCTTAATGAGTTTGTCATCTAGGGCGGGTATCTTGTAGTTATTGAACAGATAACAACAAACTAAATGACAAACCACCCAAGCTTAGGAGGACGAGAATGACCCTATTTAATGTTTTATCAAACAATGCATCAAACAATCTGCCAAACGCTGCAACCGTGTGCTTAGCAGCAGATTTAGAAGAGCTTCAGGTACCCGACTGGTTCGATGATGACGTTGAAGATGCTATGGAGATGTAATCGGCTGTAGCGCGGCATAGTAAGCTTACGATAATAACAACGGCACAATAACAATAATAAGATTTTAGGGATGAATGCTTTTTTAGCAGGATGCTGATTATAAAAATAACAGCAAGTAGCGACTTGTGTATCTCGCTCAAGGTCGATGGGTTGGTTGGTTTTGCTGGCTTGAGTCAGTCAGCTGGTAAACAGTAGGTGACCCCATCTTGATGCATAAAACAGTCTTGAGCTCTCAAGACTTTTTTTTTGGTTAAAGATTAATGGTTATGCTAAGCATCAAGTGAATCATCAAGTCATGATGCACCGACATTGGCTAATGAAATCTAAGCAAAGTTGGCAAAAATATTAAACATGGTGTTGCATCTATAATATCGGGGCAATACCTGATAAAATATCGAACTGCAGAATCATTAAAATAAATAAGAGAGCCAATATGTTTCAACTTCATCCAACGCTTGCTAAAGATTCGTTTTTAGTTGGAGATTTCCCGCTATCAACTTGTCGTCTAATTAATGACTGCCAGTTTCCTTGGTTGATTTTGGTACCTAGAGTGGCGGGCGTACAAGAGATTTATGAATTATCTCCAGCCGACCAAGCACAATTTTTGCGTGAGTCCAGCTGGTTATCTAGTCAAATGGCCAAAACCTTTAATGCGGACAAAATGAATGTGGCTGCTTTAGGCAACCAAGTCCCACAGCTGCACTTTCATCACATTGTACGTTATCAAAATGATTTGGCTTGGCCAAACCCAGTTTGGGGGACGCCAGCAGTACCTTATACCCAAGAGGTGTATTTGGCCATGCAGCAGACACTTATGATGGCGCTCAGAGGCCACAATCAGATGCCATTTGATTGGCAAATGCAGTAAGCTTTTATAAATTTATCGTGATAAAAAAAGACACCACATTAATGCGGTGTCTTTTTTTATGGCGATAGTTTTAGATGAAACAGTTCGCTGTAATGGATGGCTTAATGGTTCTCTTTTGCGTGGTTTAGCGTGTATTTTGGAATTTCCACTACCAGGTCGGTATCATCAACCTGTACCTGACAAGACAAGCGAGAGTCAGGCTCTAAGCCCCAAGCTCTATCTAGCAAGTCAGCTTCGATATCATCCATCTCCTCTAAGCTGTTAAAGCCTTTGCGTACAATAACGTGGCAAGTGGTACATGCCTTAGACATCTCACACGCATGCTCAATTTTGAAGCCTTTTTCAAGAAGACCCTTACAAAGGTTCACACCGCTTTCTAATTCAACTTCCGCACCCTCAGGGCAGATTTCGTGATGCGGCAGTAAGGTAATTTTTGGCATAAGATTTTCCAATAGGTATTTTTAATAAAGTCAGATTTGTATCGATTAGAATATGAATCACTGGGCCTAGGGTCTAGCAGCTGTTACCAAGATTCTGTGCTGGTGCCAGCAAGTGATTGCTTAACACTTTGATCCATAATTCGGGCGGCAAAGGTATCACTTAAAGGCTTTAACACGGCCTGTTTTGCCTCCACATCAGTCTTAAGTCGCTGCAGCTGTTCTGGCTCAGCATTCAAGCTAGAGGACACCTGATTTAGAGAGTCACTTAGTGCGCTCATGGCTTGTTGTAAGTCAGTCACCTCAGTGTCAGACAATAAAGCCCCAAACTCTTGTAGAGCAGACTGTAACGCCAACACTTCACGCTCAGCTTCTACTTTGGCTTCAATAAGACTGCGAGATAACTTATCTTGAGCGGCATTTTCAAAGCCTGCACGCAGCAGTTGTTCTTGCTGCTCATCGCTTAAACCATACGATGGGGTGATTTTGATATCGCTCTTAACCCCAGAGGTCGCTTCAAAAGCGCTGACTGATAGTTGTCCGTTGGCATCGATGTCAAAGGTGACTTCAATGCGGGCAAGCCCTGCTTTCATGGGCGGTATACCATATAATTCAAAGCGGCCCAATGAGCGGCAGTGCTCAACCGTATCACGCTCGCCTTGTACCACATGTACTACCATGCCAGTTTGGCCATCTTGATAGGTAGTGAAGGTCTGTTTTTTGGCCACGGGAATGGGGGTATTACGTGGAATAACCACCTCTACCAAGCCGCCCATGGTCTCAAGGCCTAAAGACAGTGGGGTGACATCAAGCAATAATACGTTGTTTGACTTGTCTTTTTTAATCAGCTGATCGGCCACTTGCGCCGCACCCAATGCCACTACTTCATCAGGGTTGAGATGAGATAAAGGGGTTTTGTTAAAAAATTGCTCAACCGCTTGCTGTACTACTGGCATACGCGTCGAGCCACCGACCAAGATAATCTCATCTAGTTGCTCAATGCTTACGCCGGCATCACGCATAACTTGCTCACAAGTGGCCAACGTACGGCGAGTGATGGGCTCGACGATTTGGATCAAGTCTGCAGCGGTTAATGTGCCTGACCACTCGATGTCAGCGATATCAATACTCACATCAACACGATCACGATGCGTAAGTGCTTGTTTAAAGCCTTCTGCCTGACGTGCAATATGGGTGCGCTGCTGAGCGGTTAAGTCTTTTGGATTTAGATTGGCCTGTTTTAACAGCCAGCCCATAATTTGGCGATCCATATCATCGCCGCCCAAGGCACTGTTACCGCCTGTGGCCAGCACCTCAAACACGCCCTCATTCATCTTAAGCAAAGACACATCAAACGTGCCACCGCCAAGATCATAAATCAAAAACAGTCGCTCTTGTTGAGCCTCATCGCTTGAGCCGGCAGCACGGTCTAAGCCGTAAGCTACGGCAGCAGCGGTAGGCTCATTTAATAATCTAAGCACCTTCAGACCGGCCAATTGAGCAGCATCTTTTGTCGCTTGGCGCTGAGCTTCATCGAAGTAGGCAGGCACGGTAATCACTGCACCTTGAATACTATCGTCTGGTAGAGCACGCTGAGCCCGATCTTTTAGGGTGCGAAGGATGTCGGCCGAAACTTCAACAGGGGACACATTGCCCTGCCCAGTCACAAACGAGGGCATAGCATCTGCGCTAGTCTCGCTTGATTTGAGCTGATACGGATGTGAGAACTTAATGTCTTTAACACTACGGCCCATAAAGCGCTTGGCTGAGATGATGGTGTTAACGGGATCGGTCTCAAAATAAGACAGCGCCTCGCTACCGACGATAGGGGCGTTAGTATCATTAGCAGTACCGTAATAAACCACCGAAGGCAGTAAGTTGTCTTTGGTCTTAGCATCAGCGGTTTCAAGAAGTGCTGCCTTACCTGAGCGTACCACAGCGACCATAGAACGCGTTGTGCCTAAGTCGATACCTAGAGCATATTTATGTTCATGCGGCTTTGCGCTTTGGTTGGGTTCAGCAATTTGTAATAAGGACATAACACACTCAATTTATTTATAGCAAATGATAAAAGAATTTAAAATAACACAGTCGGTACGATCATGATCAAAAAATAAGACGCTCAGTAAATACGTAGATGATGTTACAGATATAAGTCATCATCATCTGGCTGACGCTGGCTGTTATCTACCGCTGTGTCCATATCTTTTTTTAGCTTGACCAAAAATTTAAGCTTTTGAGTCGCATCCATCGCCATTGGCCAGTCATGATGGTCATAAGCTTGGATAAAACGCTGAGATTGGGTAGCAATGCGATCATCTGCGGTAACTTTGAGCTGCTCAATACGTAGCAAATCTGTGTTAGCTTCGGCATCATCTAAGGCCATACGCATGTCCATCGCGTCATCTAAAAAATCCAAATCAGCAATAGAATGATCGGTATTAAGCTCTTGACCGGACAGCTCTAATAGATAATTGGCTCGGCTATCAGGGTGTAGCAGGATGTCATAAGCATGGTTGATAACCGCAGAGTTTTGCTCTGATGAGGCTTTATCTAAAGCGCTAAGCTTGTCAGGATGGAACTGGCTTTGTAGTTGCCTTAAGCGTTCACTAAGCTTGTTAGTATCGATGTCAAAAGCAACAGGCAGCTCAAATAAAGCGAAGAAGTTGGCAAAAGTAGGGGCAGTATCAGACATAGGATTAGGATGCTTACTGTGGGTTGAGGCGAATTATACTGGTTTAAAAGCTCAAAGCTGACGAGCAAGGTCGTCAGCAAGGGCTCAAACTCAGTCACTAACTATAAGATAAGTGCTGGTACTATAAGACAGTGATTAATCAGTATAAAGTAATCAATCAACAATCAATATAAGCATGAAGACTTAAAGGTATTCATACTAAACGGTAAAGGACTCACCACAGCCACATTCGCCTTTTTGATTAGGGTTGGTGAATTTAAAGCCCTCGTTTAGACCTTCAGTCACATAATCCATTAATAGTCCATCTAGATATACCATGCTCTTTGGATCAACAAAGATATTAACTCCGTTGCTTTCAAACTTCTCATCGCTTGAATCGGGATCATCAACAAATTCTAACACGTAGGCCAGTCCTGAGCATCCAGCGGTGCGAATAGCCACACGAATGCCTTCACCATGACCACGGTTATCTAGATAATCTTTTACGTGTTTGGCAGCACGTTCGGTCAGTTCAATCATTAAGACTTTCCTAATGTTAAAAATTTTATTATTGGTTCTCAATGTTAATGGGGATAATCCATCAAGCTTCAAGCCATCACCTTGTCACAGCATTGTGCCTGACAAGGTGATGAATGATACGCTTTAAGTGATCGCTAACTTAAGCTTCCACTGTGCCGCTTTTGGCGCGATAATCTTCAATCGCCGCTTTAATAGCGTCTTCTGCCAGTACTGAGCAGTGAACTTTTACTGGGGGTAGGGCAAGCTCTTCTGCGATGTGCTTGTTTTTGATCTCAGAGGCTTGGTCTAACGTTTTACCTTTGAGCCACTCAGTGACCAATGAGCTTGAGGCAATTGCTGAGCCGCAACCATAAGTTTTAAAGCGAGCATCTTCAATGATACCGTCATCACCAACTTGGATTTGTAGACGCATAACGTCACCACAAGCTGGGGCACCAACCATACCAGTACCCACGTTCTTAGCGTCTTTGTCCAAATTACCAACGTTACGCGGATTTTCATAATGGTCAATTACTTGATTACTATAAGCCATGGTGTTTCTCCTGGGGTTTAACCTAGATAAATAAGGGAACAGTATTCAATCAATACTGTCTAAAAGGGTCGTACATAGCACATTTACTGTTCTAAAGCGGGCTCAGTAAAATGGCGGTTATGCTTAGTGTTCAGTCCACTCTACAGAGGTTAGATCCACACCGTCTTTATACATATCCCATAAGGGTGATAAATCTCTTAGCTTATCTACGGCTTCATGAATCTGAGCTAGGATGATATCGATGTCTTCTTCGGTGGTGTAGCGGCCGAAGCTAAAGCGAATTGAGCTGTGTGCCAACTCATCAGGACGACCGATAGCTCGTAGTACATAAGAGGGTTCTAACGTCGCTGATGTACAAGCAGAGCCTGAAGAGACAGCCATATCTTTTAGGGACATCATTAATGACTCACCTTCAACGAAGTTAAAGCTGATATTGACAATGTTTGGTACGCTGTTATCAGAGTCACCGTTTAAATAAATCTCTTCGATGTCTTGGACGCCTGCCCATAATTTATCACGCAGCTTTTGTGCATGTGCGCGATCTTGCTCTAAGCGCTCAGCGGCAATAGCAAAGGCTTCACCCATACCAACGATTTGATGCGTCGCCAACGTACCTGAACGCATACCACGCTCATGGCCACCGCCATGCTGCTCAGCACGTAAACGAATGCGTGGCTTACGACGAACATATAAAGCGCCGATACCTTTAGGGCCATAAATTTTGTGACCTGAGAAGCTCATTAGATCAATTTTTAGCGCTTCAAGATCAATTTCAACTTTACCTGCAGCTTGTGCCGCATCCACGTGGAATACTACGCCTGCTTCACGAGTGATCTCACCGATGGCCTTGACATCAGTGACCGTGCCAAGCTCATTATTCACCATCATAAGAGATACCAAAATAGTATCTTCACGAAGCGCATCTTTTACCTGCTCAGGCAAAATAAGACCAGTGCTAGGCTGAGGCTCGATATAAGTAATTTCATAGCCTTCTTGCTCAAGCTGACGGCACGTATCTAATACCGCTTTGTGCTCAATTTTACTGGTAATGATGTGTTTACCGCGGCCTTCATAGAAATGAGCGGCGCCTTTAATGGCCAAGTTGTCTGATTCAGTAGCCCCTGAGGTGAATACGATTTCACGAGGATCAGCATTAACCAGATCAGCGATTTGCTGACGCGCATTTTCTACAGCTTCCTCTGCTTGCCAACCATAACCATGTGATCGAGAAGCGGGGTTACCGAACATGCCATCAAAGGTCATATACTCGGTCATTTTTTTGGCCACTTGCGGATCTACAGGGGTAGTTGCTGCATAGTCAAGATAGATAGGGCGGTTCAAGTTACTCATGCTGGATTAACCTCACTGGCTGAGAATATCATATTAGGATTTGAATGAGATGTGGTGCTTTCTGTCGCCACATCATAAATAAGTTGTTGACGGTCTGAGACGTCTTTTACATTTTCCATCTGTAGTAATTGTTCTAATGAGATGTTTTTTAGATACTGTTCAATATGCTTAGATAAGGCACACCATAAATCATGGGTGAGACACATAGAGCCGCCCTGACAGTTGCCTTGGCCACCACACTGCATGGCATTCACAGACTCATCTACCGCGGTAATGATGGTCATTACGTCGATATCGGCCAATGGCTTTGCTAGATGATAGCCTCCAGAGGCGCCTCGAGTACTGGTCACTAATCCTGCTTTTCTTAACTTAGAGAATAACTGCTCCAAATAAGAAATGGATATAGATTGGCGCTTTGCTATGTCTGATAAAGAGACAGCATTTGTTGAGTCGCCATCTTGAATAGCCAGATCTAGTAGCGCGGTAACGGCGTATCTACCTCGAGTTGTTAAACGCATTCAATGCCTCCACGATGTTGCTATAAGTTGATATGATGCCTATTATAGTTAATCCCGAGTAAACTAGTCAAGATTAATCGGTGAGTAATTTGTAAGGCAAACTCTCAGCCTTATACACTGAGAGCCACATCCACCATAAAATAGCATCCTCAAAGCCAAGCCTTATGAAGGTCGAAGCCAAGCATTACCACAAAGCATTGACCGATAGGGCATGGGTTATAGCCCACTGTCACAAAGCGCCTTGATAGCAACAAGCGATCAGCGCAAACAAAAAGTCATGATAACAACATACAGCGTAGTGGCTTCACATACCGACATGGCAAAGCCTTATTAGATACTAGGGGCAAAGCTTATAAAAACAAGGCCATAGCTTTAATAAAAGCGGGCAAAACCGTCATAAAAAATGCGTGCATAGTATAGCAAAGATAGGCCATGAAACGGCTAATAAAATACAGGTATAAAGCAGATGATGACAGAGGCTATAAACTTAGGGAGGTGGCGGCGTAGGCTCTAAACATATCGGTTATAAATACACCAAAAAAACCCTTAAATGAAGACATTTAAAGGTTTTTATATACCAATAAGTGATAATACGGTGACTTGGGTATGAGTCAACTATTGAGTCAGCCAGCCAATGACTGAAGCAACTGCAATTAATGACGCCACAATTAACGCAATTAATGTGGTTTTTTGTTTGCTATGAGCCTCTTTTAAGCTGACTTCAAGTTCGCGGTTGCGCATGCTTAATATATTTAGCTGCTGCTGCTGCTCTTCAATGCGCGCTTTATAATCAGGCTTATTAGCATTGTCCGCATCGTCTTTTTTGCCGCGGCCCTTGTCTTTGCCTTTCACCGTTTTAATAATGCCTTGGAATAAGCTGGCCACACCCAGTTGTAATAGGAAGTGACGTACTTCGGTCACTGTCTCAGTACCGCCGCGCATAGTCAGCTTATTGATTTGAGTGGCATCATTGCTAATGAATGAATTGATCAGTTGGTGAGAGTAGGCATTAATAACCACATCTGGCTCTGAGACAGAGGCGGGTAGGTTGCTATCTAACAAAACGCCTTTGGTAGTAAAGGTGGCATAGAATTGGGTGTGGGGTAAATAGCTGCGCACACACACCACAGTGTTTTTTTGAGCCAAAGGATAAACAGCTTTGCGTAGGTTCGGGTCGAATCTTAATACCAGAGTAATGGCGGACTCTGCCAGTACCAGTACGACATTAAGTAAAGAGTTTGATATTGAATTTTGACTCATACTAAACCTATTTAAGTGTTAAAAAGTAAGCGCTTTATCTAAGCTGTTAACCCTAGTGTACTTATTATGGAGGGCCCTCGCTATTAAAATACTTGGAATTTTAATGACTAAAAGGGTTAAATGAAGTAAATAATAGCATAATGCGGCCAATGCGCCATAGGCATCCCTTATTTATGTCATTTAAATCTGTAACTGCTGTGTGGTTTTTGCAAAAGCAAAGTGGTGATATTAGCGCTCTTGGTTTATTTGTGTAAAATAGAGGCGCAAACGGGGCTAAAATATACGATAGCACTTGAAAACACAGTAGTTTGCAGGTATAAAGTCACTAGAAAGTGGTGTCACAAGGTGTATTAAGTGGGTTATTGGCCAATTATATGTAAATTTACTTGCACATTTTTAAACCCCTTGTTATAACTGCATTTAACAACCACCACGTCAAAAAATACTAGCAGTAAAAACGGTGCATTTTTTTGCGCTATGGTGTAGTATTTAAGGGCTTGGTTATTGCTTATTTAGTTTTTAAGCGATAGAATTTACCCCCGAATTTAAATCTATTTTAAAGGAATTCTCTATGAATAAATCAGAATTAGTAGATAGCATTGCTGAGAAAAGCGGTCTTAACAAAACTCAAGCTGCTGACGCTCTAAATGCTATGATGGAAAGTGTTGGTGAAGCGCTAGAAAACAATGACACTATTTCATTGGTTGGTTTTGGTACATTCAGTGTGAAAGACCGCAAAGCACGCACTGGCCGCAATCCTAAGACAGGTGATGAGCTACAAATTCCAGCAAGCCGTGTACCACACTTTAAAGCAGGTAAAGGCCTTAAAGATCGTTTAAACTAAGCCGAATGAGCGCTAAGTTAAGCGAGCACGATGTCTCTTTGTAGACAATAACGCACCTTAGGGTGCGTTTTTTTTGTGTCAGCTGTTATTTTCACGTATGATATTGCGTTAAACTTTTATTAACCTATGACTGATATGTACTATGGAATCGATACGTAATTTTCTCCAAAGTTGGCCCGGAAGAATCTTCTTAATGCTGTGTTTATCACCATTGGTGATATTGGGGCTAGAGAGCTACTTTAGTGGGGCATCGAGTGTCAATGAAGTGGCTAAAGTGGGCGATCAAACCATTAGCCGTGCAGAATACCAAGATGGCCTAAATGGGCGTAGAAATGAGCTATTGCAAGGCGGGGTAGAGGCCAGTGCTATTAATACCCAAGCCTTAAATAGCGAAGTGCTCAAAGGCTTGATTAACCGTGCGCTGTTAAGAAACCAAACCGATCATTTGGGGATGCACGTATCCGATGCTGCGATTAATAATCTGTTATTACAAGATCCGCAGTATTTAGATGAAAATGGCCAGTTCTCAAACGACCGCTTTGCTTTTGCATTGCAGCAACAGGGCATCACCAAAGATCAGCTGTTTGCCCAGTACCGTCAGCAGTTAAACCTAATGCAGCTTTATGCCAGTGTCGCTCAGACGGCTGTGTATCCTGAGTCGCAAATCCATGATCTACTGGCGCTGCAACTTGAGACGCGCGATGTGTGGGTGTATCGCCTACCTTGGGAGCAGTTCAAAGATAAGGTGAGCGTATCTGACAAAGAAATCTCTGATTATTATAATGAGAATAAGAGCAAGCTAAATAGCCGAGCTATGGTAGAGTTGGCTTATGTGAGCCTAGATCCGAGCAAGCTGCCTGTCGAAAAAGTCACTCAAGCTGAGCTACAAGCTCAATATGATGATTATAAAGCACGTTTTGTGGGTAACTCCAAGCAAAAGGTAAGCCAGATTCTAGTGACTGGCAGTAAGGCTGAGGCGACCATGCAGCAAATTGAGCAACGTCTGAAAAAAGGCGAAAGCTTTGCAGCTATTGCCAAAGAGCTGTCAGAGGATCCGGTGAGTGCTGCCAAAGGGGGTGATATTGGTACCTTTAATGCAGACGCCTTCGGTGCAGATGGTCAAAAAGTAGCTCAAGCTTTATCAGGTCTAGAAAAAGGTGAGGTATCGGCTCCAGTAAAAACCAGCTTCGGTTATCAGCTGTTTAAAGTGACCGATAAAAGCGGTGATAGCGTACCGAGTTTAGAGAGTATGCGTGACGAGCTGACCGAACAAGCTCAACGTCAAAAGCGCGAGCAATTGATTGCTGATAAAATCACCAGTATTAATGACATGGCCACAGATGGTGTGGGTATTGAAGATATCGCCCAGCAAGAGGGCTTGACTGTCCACAAAATCAAAAACTACACCAAGCTTAATAACAATACTGAGCTTAACCAGCCTGTGGTTATTGAAGCGGCCTTTGATGACTTTGCTTTACAAGAAGAGTCGGTCAGCCCAGGTATTAAAGTTAATACTGGCACAGTGTGGGTACAGCCTACCAATTACCGTCCTATTAAGCCGTTAACTTTGGCTCAAGCGAGTGCTCAGATTAAAGATACTTTGGTAAAACAAAAGGCAGCTCAGCAAGCGATGGCACAGGCCAAGCGTCTGAGCGAAACGGTGAATAACAGTGGTATGTCAGCGGCAAAAGTGCCCTTTAAAGCCTTAGGCACTATAAACCGCCAAAACCCACAGCTAAGTATGGATGAAAAAGCCATTGCCTTTAGTAAAAACACGCCTGCTGGCAAACAAGTGGCTGTTGCTGAAAAAACTAGCAGTGGGGCAACTGTACTGGTGATGGGGCCAATCAGTAAAGCCTCTATCAAGGACGTACCTGCTGCTGAGCTGTCGCAGGCAATGTTCGATATGAGAAGTATCCGTGGTCAAGAACACTTTAGTGATTACTTAGAGTACTTACGCGGCGCCACTAAGATTGAGAAAAATGAGGCAGTGATTAAAGAGATTGGTGGAATTTAACGTCTTATCTGCTATCACATCACTGCTCAGCTTATACCCAATCTTAAACGACGCATAAAAAAGACCGCCTCACTGAGGCGGTCTTTTTTTATGGGCATCTATCAGATACACAAAGCTTGTTGCTTAGTGGCGGAAATGACGCATACCGGTGAAGACCATAGCGATACCATGCTCGTTCGCCGCAGCAATGGTTTCGTCATCACGAATAGAACCACCGGGCTGAATAATGGCTTTAATGCCTACTTCAGCAGCGTTATCGATACCATCACGGAATGGGAAGAAGGCATCTGAGGCCATAACCGCGCCTTGCGTTGCTAGGTTGGCATGCTCAGCTTTGATGGCTGCGATACGTGCTGAGTTCACACGGCTCATTTGGCCGGCACCAATACCGATGGTGCGCTGATCTTTACCATAAACAATGGCATTTGACTTAACATACTTGGCCACAGTCCAAGTGAACAATAAGTCATTTAACTGCTCAGCAGTAGGTTTTAGATCAGTCACCACTTGTAGGTCATCGGCAGTGATGAGACCCAAGTCTTGGTTTTGGATTAATAGACCGCCTGTGACACGTTTATAGTCAAATTGCGCGGTACGTTGATCAGGGCTTGGTAGCTCACCACAGGTTAAGACGCGTACGTTCTTTTTGGCGGCAGTAATATCAAGCACACCTTGCTCAAGGCTTGGGGCAATGATCACTTCAGCGAACTGCGTATCTACAATCGCTTGCGCCGTTTGCTTAGTTAGGGGACGGTTAAAGGCAATGATACCGCCAAAAGATGACTCAGGATCTGTGCTAAACGCTGTTTTGTATGCTTGAGTCTGGTCAGCATTGATCGCCACACCGCAAGGGTTCGCGTGCTTCACAATCACACAGGCCGACTCGCTAAATGATTTGACACACTCTAAAGCGGCATCAGTATCAGCGATGTTGTTGTATGACAGCTCTTTGCCTTGATGCTGCTGAGCGGTAGAGATGCTGCCTTCACCTGAGCCATTGGCTTCTACATAAAATGCCGCTTTTTGATGTGGGTTTTCACCATAGCGCAAATCTTGAGCTTTTTGTAGTTGTACGTTGAACGTGCGAGCGAAGCTATCTGGCGCTTCAAATGACTCTAGGCGACTGCCTAAGAAGTTGGCAATCATGCCATCATAATGAGCGGTATGCTCAAACGCTTTTACTGCCAAATCAAAACGGGTTTTTTGAGAGATGCTGCCCGTGTCTTTTAGCTCTTGTAGCACCACATCATAGTCTGCAGGATTGGTTACGATGGCTACATGTTGGTGGTTTTTGGCCGCTGAGCGCACCATGGTTGGGCCACCGATATCGATGTTTTCAATCGCATCAGCTTTGGTCACATCAGGCTTTGCCACAGTTTGCGCAAAAGGATAAAGGTTGACCACGACTAAGTCGATAGGGCGAATACCATGTTCGCTCATAACCGCATCGTCTTGACCACGGCGACCAAGAATACCACCATGAATTTTTGGGTGTAAGGTTTTGACGCGGCCATCCATCATTTCGGCGAAGCCGGTATAGTCGGCCACTTCAGTCACAGCAATGCCGTTGTCAGACAGTAGGCGATACGTACCACCGGTAGATAATAGATCGTATCCTGCTTCGATGAGGCCTTTTGCAAAGCTTTCAATTTGTGATTTATCAGAAACAGAAATAAGAGCGTACGGCTTATCAGACATAGTTTTTCCCATAGTGTGGACAGTAAAAAGGGTGATGATATTCTGAGATTATCGTCAGGGTTTAGTAAAACACTTAATCTTTGCAAATTAAGCGAGGAAGTATATTAGAGCAATTTATTCAGTATGACAAAAAATTTGGCCTTAAAAGACAACGTTTGATAGGTTTTTATCACATCAAATCATACTGCTGCATTTTTTTTCTTAATGTGCCTCGATTGAGCCCCAAGATTTTTGCTGTTTTTGACTGATTGCCTTGGGTTTGTTTGAGGACCACTTGCAGTAAAGGTTTTTCTACTTCTTGCAAAATGGTTTGGTACAAGTTTGTCGTAGACTCGCCCTCTAATTCCACAAAATACTGCTCAACGGCTTGCTGAACATGATGACGTAGAGGAGCACGGTCTTGGGGGGCGTGAGAGTCAACGCCTTGTGGCTCAGGTGCTATCGAGCTCTGATTGTAATACTTGGCAGCATGGGCAGCACCACTACCAAAAGCGGGGGATGAGTTACTCATAGTTAAGTCTGTACAATGAAGGTTAAAAAGCGTGAGAGTGGTTAAATTTGCACAGCTGCTTACTTTTGCAGCTGTGCTTTTGATAGCTACTGGGCTGTGTTTTTAGCCTGTAAAGGTGCCTGATAAACGGTGCCAGTGCGAGTCATCATGATCATCACTTTTTTCATAAGAGTGGCGGGTATCTAGATTGAACCAAGGCTCATACGCGCGGACCATATCCTCAAGCTGCTCTGAGATAAGTCCGGCCAGCACGATACCCCCTTTCGGCTTAATTAAAGTGGCTAAATAGGGTGCCAATTCCATTAAAGGCTTGGCTAAGATATTGGCGGTAATAATATCCGCTTTTGGGATATCACCGGCAGCAAAGGCTTTAGCAAAATCCTCTGGCAGATACACCTCAAGAGCATGGGTGACATCATTACGCTCAGCGTTCTGCTTAGTAGCCAGTACCGCTTGTGGATCGATGTCTACGCTGTACACTTGCTTGGCGCCCAGTAATAAGGCGGCAATGCCTAAGATACCTGAGCCGCAGCCATAGTCGATAATGACTTTATCGCTTAAGTCTTGATCAGTGAGCCAATCTAAGCAAAGACGTGTGGTGGCGTGATAGCCAGTACCAAAAGCTAAGCCTGGATCCATCATGATATTTACCGCATCTGGATTGGGCGGGGTCATCCACTTGGGCACAATCCACAAGTTGTTGGTGCACTCAATAGGCACGTAATGCGACATCCATTCACGCTCCCAGTCTGTGTCTGCCAGTGCCGTGGTCCAAACACGTCGAGCGTTGACTTGAGCGGCCAAAGTCTGTGCCATAGACTCAATGTCTTGTGCCGTGTCAGCGGTAAATAGGCCGGTCAAAATAACTTCATCCCACAAAGGCGACTGACCTGGAAGTGGCTCAAATAACGGCTGGTCACCAGCATCTTCTAGGCTAATTGAAAGCGCACCTTCTTCTAATAATAAGCTCTCTGCCAAGTCAACGTCTTGTTTTGCACATTGTAGGTGCAGTTGTTGCCAATCCATAAGTGTCCTTAGATAAATCGGTTTAATAAAACGCTCTATTTTAGCTTGATAGCGTCTGTGTTGATAGGGGTTATCTTGAAAGAGCCGCTTTTGCCTCGTTTATAACCCGAGTATTGCCTTGGGCTTGGCCGGCGCGTAACACCACTTGCCACAAAGCCTGCTTTTGAGAAGCCGTTTTTGCCACGACCAGACCTCGGCGTGCCATCGCTTCTGCCTTTAGCGGTTGGTTTTGCTTAAGAGCAACTTGGCCTAAATAAAAATAAACTGCAGAAGATTGAGGGGCTAAGCGCTGAGCACGGGTAAAGGTGCTTTGGGCAGCAGACACTTGGCCTTGTCGCAATTGGGCCACACCGGTATCCATCAGCCTTTTAAATGCAGGAATGGTACTGCCATCTTGAGTAGAGGTGTTACTGCGCGCTGTATTTTGTGAGTTTTGGCGGGCCTGATCTAGTAATATTTGCTGCGTGGTTCGTGTCTCAGGCGGACGAACAATCACGACCGGCTCTCGCACTTGTACCGGTGTGCGTGGTGCCGGAGTCGGCTCGATGGGCGCCTCCAATACAGGCGCAGTTGTCTGCACCTCCTGGGTTTCAGCAGTGCTTTGTACAGAAGATGACGGAGTGGTGTCTTCAGCTATGCGCTGATGATCAAAGTTGTTAGAGCCATCAGGATAGTCTGCGCTGTCCTCTGGCTCAAAGTCTTGTTCGTCTATCACCGCATCTATCACCTCATAATCTTCTGCTTGTTGAGCGCTAGATGAGGCCGGATATTTATTTGCTGGATGGTTAATAGTCGATGTACGAATAGTTGAGGTACTAGGTGGTACACCTTGAGCACTATCTGTCATTGAAGGCGGCGTCTGACAGCCACTTAGGCCACCTGCTGCCAGACCAAGCCCCATAACAGCTGCCATAAAAAAGCTGTGACGCTTAGCGCAAACGGTTGGGGTAGGAGCGGGCATAAGCATAAAGCACATCCAAATTATGAGATAAAATTTTTAGGCCAATTAAAACCATTGTAACGCTTTATCATACCAAGTATCACCATTATTGGTAGGCTCTGAGCCTTCTTGCTCAGGAGCACTGCCTGCAGCGGCATCATCATTAGCGCTTGAATCAGTATTGGCGGGCATACCTTCTTGAACACTATCGAGCTGACGGCTTTGATCCAGTAAAGCCTTGCGCTGATCATTGAACCACTGCTGTCTTTGGCGTGCCTGCTCTTGCTCATAGATGGCAAGGGCGCAGTCACTGGCCTCTTCAGGCAAATATCTGCTAAGTACGGGCAAGTAGCGGGCATTGTCACAGCTTTCATGCGACAGTTTTCCGGTACCATTTTCTAGCCATAACCACTCTACACTGTCAGGCTGCACCAGCTCGACAGGGGTCAAGCGCAGACGACCCATAAAGTCCTTCCACACAGGTAATGCACCGCTGCCACCACTTAAACCAATGGGCTTATTGTCATCACGGCCCACCCATACTACGCTGACATAGTTGCCACTATAGCCGGCAAACCAAGAGTCGCGGTAGTCGTTGGTGGTGCCTGTTTTCCCGGCCAGATTTAGATCACTGCCTAAGGATTTTAGCGAGCTTGCCGTTCCACTGCGCACCACTTCTTGTAGCGCATAGTTGGTTAGATAGTTGACATCAGGTGGCACGCTGCGCTTGGTATCTAGCCCTGAGCGCTGCAGAATTTGACCTCGGTCATCAACCACAGAGCGGATACTGATAATGGGCGTGCGAAACCCACCTGCGGCCATGACCTGATACATACCAAGCATATCCATAGGACTAAGCTCAACTGAGCCTAAGAACAACGAAGGATAGGTTGGTATCTTCTCCTTAATACCTAAGCGGTGAAGCTGATCGACGAACGTGCCCACACCAAATTCTATACCCGTATTTACCGCAGCTTGGTTATAAGATTTGGCCAGCGCTGTGGTTAAGGGCACGTAACCATGGTCTCGGCCATCGTAGTTTTTTGGGGTCCAAGTGGTGTTGTCTGGTAACGTTAGCGTAACTGGGTTGTCGCTCACAGGGCTGGCCAGATTGTACTTGCCACTTTGTAGCGCCGTCATATAAATAAAGGGTTTTAACAGTGAGCCCACTTGACGTTTGGCATCTATCGCTCGGTTGAAGCCTGTAAATTCGCTACCACTACCCACAGCAGCAATCAGCTCACCTGAAGCTGGATTGGCACTGACCAAGGCCGCTTGTAGCCCCTTGGTTTTGCTGCTGCTTTTTCGTAAGCCTGATAATTGCTTTTGTACCGCCGCATCAGCCGACATCTGAGCGATAGGGTCTAAGGTACTAAAGACGCGTAGGCCTTCATTTTTTAGATCATCGGGATGATAATTATCATGCAGCTCACGCTTTACGATGTCCAAAAAGTCGGGGAATCGGCTTTTGCCTACGCTTGGTTTAGGCACCACATCAAGCTTTTGAGCAATGGCGTCATCATAAGTGGCTTGATCAATTTTGCCCGTTTCAAGCATATTGGCTAGCACTGTATTGCGGCGATTGAGGGCACGCTCTGGATTGCGGCGTGGATTGTAATAGCTTGTGCCTTTGGCTAAGCCCACCAGCATGGCTTGCTGATCAATACGCAGCTCTTTTAATGGTTTATTAAAATAAAACTGCGCAGCCAATCCAAAGCCGTTAATAGAACGGTTGCCATTTTGACCTAGGTTAATCTCATTTAAATAAGTTTGTAAAATTTGGTCTTTGCTGTAGTGCATCTCGAGTAGCAAGGCCATCACCGCCTCATTGGCTTTACGCTTAAAGGTGCGATCTGAGCTTAGATAAAAGTTTTTAATCAGCTGCTGAGTGATGGTCGAGCCACCTTGCATCGAGCCGCCTTTTAAGTTGTTATACAGTGCTCGGCCGATACCCTTGAGCGACACGCCTTTGTGCTCATAAAAGCCGCGGTCTTCGGTGGCGATAAGCGCATCAATCAACGGCTGCGGAATCTCATCAATAGGCAACACGATGCGGTCTTCATTGTTATCTGGATAAATACCACCGATGGTAACCGGCTCAATACGCACGATACCAGTATCATTGGGTTCGGTACTTTGAATGCTGGTGACTTTAGAGTCTTGGATTTTAATCTTAATCACTTGCTCAGGGTCAACATCATTGGCGCTGTACTGAAAGCCACGGGTATGAATGACATACTGGCCGGAGGACTTGTTATAGGTGCCAGTATTGTTGTAATTAGAGCTGGATTTGTAATTGAGCATCTCAAGCCAAGCATCTAAGTTCTTGTTGGTGAGGGCTGCCCCTTGATACAGCTCTAAAGGCTGCGAGTACACCTTGGCTGGCAAGTTCCAGCGTTTGCCCTCAAATTTGGCAGTAATAACGCGGTCTTGCTTGATCAAATACATGGCCAGCATCAACATACCGACAATGATGATAATCAGTAAAAAAAAGCCAATCACTGAGCCGCGTTGCTGCTGCGGGTTGGGAAGTTTGCCTTCGCTAAACGAGGACTTGGAGAATTGTGCAGATGATTGGTCAAAATGAGAAGAAGCGCGAGAGGGTTTGTGATGCACGATAGTTTTACCAACATAAAAAAAGACCCGATTATAATGACTGAAAACCGCCTTTTTTTCAATGTAATTGCCATCTAATAGCCGATATATGCCCATTAAAAGTAGCTTTTCATCGCTTTTTCACGAGTTAGGGCATCCTGCATAAGCGCCTGATTTAATCAAGCGTAAACTTTCAAAAATACACTTCGCCCTCATAATGGTTAAAGCGCTATTGCTGACGGCGACCCTTAATCACGTTTGTGACGATGTAAGGCATGCAGACCTGATACAATAGGCGCATCTTTTTGTGCGACAATGTGTAGTGACGACAGCTATGACCCATCTTAATGAGCGTTCAAACCCTTCTTCCTCCCCTTTAGCAGCGCCTGAAGCTGCCTCCTCTGAGTACGGCTATTTGTCTGAGGACATCAATGAGCTGATTTTACCGCCTGAAGGCTGCTGTTTTCATTGTGCTGAGCCGGTACCAACACCCCCCTTTACTGCGGTAGTGCTGGGCGAATCACGCCTTATGTGCTGTATGGGCTGTCAATTGGCGGCTGAAAGTATCGTAGAGGCGGGGCTTGAGCAGTATTATTTGGATCGCTCTGAGATTAACCGTACCGCAAGCTTGCCCACTGAGCTTGAGCGTCTGCGAGCTTATGATCATGAAGAGGTTCAAGCGCAATTTGTGTATGCCGCAGAGGGCAAATCGGTGGCAGAGTTGTCGGTGAGTAATTTGCGCTGCGCTGCCTGTACTTGGCTGATTGAAACGCGGTTATATGAGCTTGAAGGCGTAGATAAGTGTCAGGTGAACCTAACCAATCAGCGCATGCGGGTGATTTGGGATGAAACCAAGCTGCCTATCAGTGATATTTTGGTCACCATCAATCAGATTGGTTATGATGCCAAGCCTTATCGACAAGACACCCATGAGGCGATGCTGGCGCGCAATAATAAGCAGATGATGATAAGACTGGGCATTGCGGCATTAGGTGCTATGCAGGCCATGATGTTCGCGGTGGGTATGTACTTTGGCAATTACACCAGTTATAGCGGTATGCTCATAGAACAGCGTGATTTTTTGCGCTGGGTATCGCTGTTTGTTAGCATTCCTGTGTTCTTTTATTGTGCCGTGCCATTTTTTGCCTCTGCGTGGTCGGCCATAAAAGTGCGTCAGGTGAATATGGATGTGCCGGTAAGTATCGCCTTAACCGTTACCTTTTTTGCCAGCTTGTACGCCACCATTTCAGGACATGGTGAGACCTATTATGACTCAGTGAGCATGTTTGTGTTCTTTTTACTCGCTGGGCGTTATATCGAGCACAATGCACGTCTTAAAGCGGCAAACATGGCCAATGACTTGGTGGTGGTTGAAACCACCTTAGTACAAAAAATCGGTCATGAGCCGCAGCTGGTCGATGCCATCATGCTGAGTATGGAGGCTGAAAAACAAGGCATACAAACCAAGCTGGATGAAGCCAATGCGCCAATTGATTTGACCATTGAACAAAATAAACAATTACAGCAGCTTGGTAACCTCATCCATTTGGCTCAGCGCAATAAGCCGGCACTTGCTGCAGATACGCTCTCAAATGGCCAACACCCTGTTGTTGACGCCATGTCAGCAGACACTGAGATTGACGAGGGGCGCTACCTGAGTGACGCTGCTCATAGCGATACTGTGACCGCCCACTCACTTAAAATCGGTGATGTTATCTTGATTGAAGCGGGCAGTGAAGTAGTGGCAGATGGTCTGCTGTGTAGTGAGACGGCGACCGTCTCCCAAAGTCTGCTTACTGGTGAGAGTTTATTGATTGTCAAACATCGAGGTGAAAAGGTCATCGGCGGCTCACAAAACGATAGCCAGCCTTTTATTATGCTGGTCACCGCCTTGCCTGAGAACAGTCAAATTGCCTTAATTGACCGTTTAATGAACCGAGCCCTGAGTGAAAAGCCTAAAGTGGCAGAGCAAGCAGATAAGTGGGCGCGCTGGTTTGTGGCACGGATTTTAGTGTTGTCTGTGTTTGTATTCATCGGCTGGTACTTGGTCGACCCCTCTGAAGCGCTGTGGGCCACCGTGGCCGTCTTGGTTGCCACTTGTCCTTGTGCGTTGTCATTGGCCACGCCTATTGCATTAACGGTATCGACCAATAGACTGGCAAGCTATGGGTTCTTAACCACTCGTGGTCATACCATTCAGACCTTAGCTGAAATTACTCATGTGGCCTTCGATAAGACTGGGACACTCACTTATGGTAAGCCTAACTTGCTGTATATCGAGCCTTTGAGCCATGAGCCTCAATTAGATGCTGGTCTACAGACTGATGCCATTCAAGATAAAGATGACTTATTGGCCATCGCAGCAGCGCTAGAGGTGGGCAGTCGTCATCCGATAGCCACCGCTTTGTTGGATGCCGCGTATCAGCTACATTTACCGGTGGTCAATCAATTGGTGCATCACACTGCAGGCGGGGTGGAGGCACAGGTAGGTGATATCGGCGGCGGCCATACTTATCGGCTCGGTCATGTGGACTTTGCTTTAAATCGTGATGACAGTAAGGCAGGCAGCAATGTGCCTTATGAAATTGACTTGCAGCGCCATCGTGCCAGCACGGTGGTCATGTTGACCCGCTGTGAGCGTCAAGCTGATGCTGCTGGGGGCTCACCAGATATCTGGCAACCACTGGCGCTGTATTACTTCAATGACAGTGTGCGAGATGGTGTGGCGCAGATGATCCATCAGCTGCAAGCTCAAAACATTGAAACTGTAATATTAACGGGAGATCCAAGCTCACATGCGCAGACTGTGGCTGAAGAGCTTGGCGTAGATAAGGTCTATTTTGGCTTATCACCTTCAGATAAGGTGGCGCACATTAAGCAGCTGCAAGATGCCGGTCATGTGGTCATGATGGTCGGTGATGGTATTAATGATGCTCCAGTTTTGGCGGCAGCCAATATTTCTACCGCTATTGCTGGGGCGGCTGACTTAGCTCAAGTCTCAAGCGATAGTGTGATTTTAAATGGTAAAGTGGCAGCTGTATCCGATGCCAAGCGCATCGCT
This sequence comes from Psychrobacter sp. H7-1, assembly GCF_904846585.1. Classification (NCBI taxonomy): domain Bacteria; kingdom Pseudomonadati; phylum Pseudomonadota; class Gammaproteobacteria; order Moraxellales; family Moraxellaceae; genus Psychrobacter; species Psychrobacter sp. H7-1. Next base: position 89,498 of record NZ_CAJHBH010000002.1, on the reverse strand, counting down.
GATAAGGCGCAAAATATTATTAAACAGAACCTGCGCTGGGCCTTAACTTATAACTCTGTGGTTCTACTACCGGCCGCCTTTGGCTATGTTCCTCCTTGGCTGGCAGCCATTGGTATGTCACTAAGCTCCTTGGTGGTGGTGCTTAATGCACTGCGTTTGAAACGAGCCTAAATGTGCTTATCGCTTATACCGCTAAGCGTAAAATGGCCTGCATAAAAAAAGGTCGCCTCAAGTGAGGCGACCTTTTTGATTTTATTGATTAAAAAATCGCGTAAGCAGGCTACTTTGTTTACCGCTTAATCTTGGAAGTGGCTTAACAGACGCATAAATTCAAAGTACATCCATACTAGGGTGGCTAATATACCGATACCAAAAATCCATTCGTACTCTTCTGATACACCCGCTGCCACACCGCGCTCAATGTTATCAAAATCCAGCAGCAAGCTAAATGAGGCCACCACCACCACAAATAAGCTAAAGCCGATAGCCACAAGACCGCCAGTTTGGAACAAGAAAGGCAGGGTTGAGCCAAATAATACAAAGCCCCACTGAACGATGTAGATCAGCATGATGGCAAAAATAGCCGACATCATGATTGAGCGAAATTTTTCATTGACCTTAATCATGCCTGAGCGGTACAAGCCCAGCATAACAGCAGCTGTGACAAAGGTAGCGGCCAATGCGTTAGCAGGAATACTTGGATCAATACCCATGAACATGATAGAGACACCGCCCAAAAATAGACCTTCTAAAATGGCGTAAGGGGCGGCCAAAGCTTTGGCTTTTTGGGGTCTAAATGTAATAAACAAGGCTAGACCAAAGGCGGCAAACATACTGCCAAAGGTAATCATTTGTGCCATGCCACCGCTAATACCGCCACGGATAATAAAGAAGAAAAAGCCCAAAGCGGCAATAGCGCTCAGTCCCAATAAAAAGCTGGTTTTTTGTACCACGCCTTGGACGGTCATGGTTTTACCACCCACCGCAAGTTCGGTACGGCTGACAATAGGGTTTGCCATAATCATTGAATCCTTTAATTAATGAGGTTGATTAATAATTTATTTAATAAGATGCTGTAAATTTTAGTCAGTCTTAGCTGTTTTTTACAGCCAGTTATCGACCATAATAGCTTATTTCGGTAAGGGTGGCAAAAACTGACCGCTGTAGTGTGAAGGCACAATGAGCCTATGGAGAAATCAAAAGGCCAACTGAGTCAAATGATGATTATCTATTATGATTGTTAGATGGATAACTCAGATTGGATAGCCTGCTAAATGACATAACATAATAGCGGATAAGGGCGGTTAACGACTGTGAATAATTGTGGCAGCTAGTAGAGACGATAAAAGCGGTATGTATACTGTATATGGGGGTAAATCGCGGCGGTTGCAAGATGGCTATGTGAGCGACAAGAGATGACAATCAGCACAAAACTCACCGGGCGACTAATGCAGTAAAATCGATAATGTGGTACGCTTACGCTTGTTATAATCTTGAACGATAAAGTCCCTTAAATGATGTGAGAGCTGCTGCTTAGGGCTCTTTAATTTAATCTTAATGACCTATTTATTGAAGCTGAAGCCTATGGAACGCTCTGAGCAGTCCGATAAGCTGCCGAACTTATCCGACTCTTCTCTTTTTCATTCTATCAAAAACCCAGCGTTTAGGCGCATTGGCTTGATGGGTCGTGCCCGCAAACGTGGGGTCATTACCACCATTCATGAGATTGGGCAAAGAATTAATGAGATGGGATTGAGTCTTTATGTGGACTCTGAGACCGCCACCTTGCCTGATCTTGAGCTTGAAAAATTAAATAAACTGCAAATTGTAAAACGTAGCCTACTGGGCGAGATTTGTGACTTAGTCATTGTGGTGGGTGGCGATGGCTCCATCTTACATGCCGCGCAGGCGCTGGCTCGATATCGTGTCCCAGTATTGGGCGTTAACCGAGGTCGCCTTGGCTTTTTGACCGATGTTAATCCTGATGAGGTGGGTGAGAAGCTGCGCCAAGTATTAATGGGCGACTATCAGCTTGATCAGCGCTTTTTATTGACCATGGAAATCCGAGAAGGGCGCAAAATTGTGCATCAGGACATGGCGCTCAATGATGTGGTTTTGCATGCCGGTAAGTCGGTGCATATGATAGACTTTCAGCTTACCATCGATGAGCTAGATGTGTATCGTCAGCACAGTGATGGATTGATTGTGGCCACTCCGACAGGCTCCACCGCCTATGCCTTATCTGGGGGTGGTCCTATTATTCACCCAAGCTTAGATGCTATTTGTCTGGTGCCCATGCATCCGCATACCCTGTCTAGTCGCCCTATTGTGGTCAGTGACAAAAGCGAGATTATCATCCGTATTCACAAAGACAATCGTACTCAGCCCATGGTCAGTGCCGATGGCAAGCCAAGTGTGGCATTAGATCAGCACCAGCGGCTATATATTCGCAAGCACCCCGATAAGCTAACCTTATTACACCCACCTGGATTTGATTTTTATGAAGCCTGTCGCACCAAGCTTAATTGGAATGTTCATGCTGAAGAATTTGCTCTAGATGGCGAAGATGACGAGTTATAAAGAGAGGTCATCAATTAACTATTTGTTTGTATTCAATGAGGTAGGATAATGAATAAAGAAGAAATTTTAGCGGTCATGACCCCTGAGTTGGTCGCCTCTTTTCGCCAAGCCATTGAGCTTGGTAAATGGCCTGATGGCAGAAAGCTGAGCCCAGAGCAGCGCGAGACGTGCATGCAAGCGGTTATGGTGTGGGAACATGAACATTTACCGCCACAAGAGCGTGTGGGCTATATCCACAAGCCAGTAAAAAAAGATGGCACTGTCGTGGGTGAGGAGTGTGATGTTGAGCATGAACATCACTATCCTAACTTGCCCAATCCTAAAGGTGCTATTCAGCCTGTTAAATTCCGCTCATAAGCCCTAATACTGATCGCTACTCATAAAAAAAGACCAACTTGAAGTTGGTCTTTTTTATCACTTATCTGATTTTTATCATTTATCTAAGCTTTAGATGTTTTTTACATCGACGCTCGGTCGGGCAGTTAATGGATTGTGTTCCATCAAAAAACCCTGCCAGCCCCAATGAATAAAGTTACGGATATTCGGGTGGTCTGTGCCTTTAGGCGCTGCAACAACAGCATCATAATGCTCTGCAAACAGCTTTAGGGTATCTAATTGATTTAAACCATGGTGCTTGGCAAAGCCAAATACCTTTGCGCTACCTTCGTTTTGACCCACAGCATTGACCAAGTCACCATTGCTAAATTTGACTGGGGTATAGCGATAAAAGTCATCAATAAAGTTAAGCACATCATTAAAGCCAATGGCTTTTTTGTTTAGTCCGTTTAGCAGTGCAGACACGTCAGAATGTCGGATACTCATAATGGCCTCATTATCAATTAAAAAACGATCTGTTAAAAGCGCAGTGTTATACGCAATAAAAACCGTAAGCTTGGGCGCTTTGTCAGCTAAAAAAATAGCTGACAAAGATAATACGCTAAAAGCTATAGGCTATCTATTAAAAAAATCGTCATCATCGAATGAGGTAGGGAAGTTACCTTGTTCTAAATGCTGCATTTGAGACTGCATAGCACGCTCATGTTGAATGCGCTGATAAATCTCTTCACGGTGCACCGCGATATCTTTGGGTGCATTAACCCCAATACGAACTTGATTGCCCTTAACGCCCAATACAGTGACACTTACCTCGTCACCAACCATTAAAGTTTCACCCACACGGCGAGTTAAAATTAACATGCGTCACACTCCTTATGTCGCAGTAAAAAAAATTGGCAAATGCCAAATGATGAAATAGTCATAATGTTGCCCATTCAGTTTGCCCTCAATAGAGGCGACCTGTGTTTGACTGAGATATTTGCCCTAAGCTAAAGCGTGGTACGCTGTTATCTTAAATAATCTCACATAGGCCGTATTCGAACAGAGTATTATAAGGCTTTATGGGCTATATGTCATTAGCAATCCCCCTTTTTAGCGTTTTATCGGCTAACAGGGGCAAGATATTTAGTCTGACAGCTCTAATCTACCGCAGATTAGGCACGATATGCCAGTTATTTCCTGTTGAACTTAAGTCACATATATTCAAAATATAAATGACATCAGATACAAAGCCGGCTTTAACTGTTAAGTTAAAGCCGGCTTTGGTGTATAAAAAACAGCAGGATCACTAGATAGTCAGCAATGACAAGCTAGTCATGACATATTAGCAATTACAGACCCGCAACTTTGCTTTCGCCATCTGCACGATCTAGGCCAAAGGCGGTGTGTAATGATTTAACCGCTTTTTCTAGATGCTGCTCTTTAATCAATACAGAGATCTTGATTTCACTGGTAGAGATCATCTGGATATTGATGTTGTTTTCGGCCAATACTTGGAACATCTTACTGGCCACACCGGCATGAGAGCGCATGCCAACACCCACAAGTGAGACTTTGACCACATCGGTATTGCCATGGATTTCTTTGGCCTCGATGTCCCCTTTGATGCTCTCTAAGATAGTAATGGCCTTATCAAAGTCAGGACGATTGACAGTAAAACTAAAGTCAGTTAAGCCTTGATCGGATAGGTTCTGCAAAATCATATCGATTTCGATATTGGCATTACTAATGGGGGTTAAGATACCAGAGGCAATGCCTGGATGATCTGGCACACCGCGCACCACAATTTTTGCTTCATCTCTGTTAAATGCGATGCCTGAAATGACCGGCTGTTCCATGTCGTCTCCTTCGTCTACTGTAATCAGTGTGCCAACGTTTTGGCGGAATTCTTCATCAAAGCTACCGTCTTGACCTTCATCGAAGCTCGACAGTACTCTTAAAGGTACTTGGTATTTACCAGCAAACTCAACGGCACGAATTTGCAGAACTTTTGAGCCCAGGCTCGCCATCTCTAGCATTTCTTCAAACGTAATCTTATCAAGCTTACGTGCTTTTGAGGTGACGCGAGGATCGGTGGTATACACCCCATCTACATCCGTATAAATCTGGCATTCATCAGCGCCTAACGCTGCCGCTAGGGCAACACCTGTGGTGTCTGAGCCGCCACGACCTAAGGTGGTGATATTGCCTTCGGCATCTATGCCCTGAAATCCTGCTACCACGACCACATTGCCGTCATCGAGCTGTGCTTGAATTTTTTCGGCATCAATGGATTCAATGCGTGCTTTATTGTGCTTATTATCAGTTTTAATCGCCACTTGACCGCCGGTAAAGGAGCGTGCACCGATACCCAGCTCTTTGATTGCCATAGACAATAAGGAGATGGATACCTGCTCGCCCGTTGAGACCATTTGGTCATACTCACGCGGATCAGGGTACTTACTAATTTGAGTGGCCAGGTCGATTAAACGGTTCGTCTCACCGCTCATGGCTGATACGACAACAATTACTTGATGCCCATGGTCATGCCAGCGTTTAACCCGCTTTGCAACATTCTTGATACGGTCGATACTGCCCATCGACGTACCACCATATTTTTGTACAATCAATGCCATGTGAAACCCTTTGAATTGAAAGTTTGGTTTTGCCCATTATCTCTACTACTATCGCGCCAACTTATATCGACTCTATCTGGCCAAAGTGTACCGCATGCCTTGAGTACATAAGTTATTTTAGAGAGTAATAATAAAAAACGGTCATTGCCTAGTTTATGGAAACCTGCCTTTGACGGTGCTGTGTTGGCTTAAGTGGCTGATCACTGATAGTCACTTATCCCAGCATTCGCCTTAGACAAACGTACTTTATAACACAACCGCACAGTGCCATCAAAGCATGCAACAGACTTTAATGATGGTAAATAGTTATTAATCACTAAACTTATCGCAATAGTTAATAACCGATGGCTTAAAGCAGCGCTAAGGACTGACCTAACTTAAGCCACAGCGCTGCAATTTTTATATAAATCCGTTATATGACCCATTTATATACAGGATTTATGTTGGGTCAATAGTTAGCTCAGTTGACTTGCCACCCAGTTTGGCAGCGCTTGCATCACACCGGTCAGTTTATCGCTACTTGGCGCGCCGCCTTGAGCATAGTCTGGTTTACCACCGCCTTTACCCTCAAGCTCACCAGCTAAATGACGGATAATATCACCGGCTTTGATGTCGCCAGTTAAAGACTTGCTCACGGAGGCTGCAAGTGCCAATTGGCCATCTTTTTCACCGACTAAGATGATAATGGTATCTTGTAGCTTGGATTTGATATCATCAATAAGCCCGCGCATTGCTTTGCCATCGATACCAGCCACTTGTGCAATAAGCACTTTTTTATCAGCGATGGTCTGTACATTATCCACCAAGGTTGCTGCTTGCGCACTGGCGATTTTTTGATTCAAACGCTCAATCTGTTTTTCAAGTTCACGCTGTTTGTCTGCCATGGTCTGTACACGGTCAGCCACTTCAGGGCGTTTGGCTTTTAATTGATTAGCAAGGGCTGTCAACTGGCTGTCTGCTTGCTGTATATGACGCAGAGCGCCCATACCCGTTAAGGCTTCGATACGGCGGATACCGGCAGCGATACCAGACTCTGAGGTGATTTTAAACAGGCCAATATCGCCGGTACGCTTCACATGCAGACCACCACAAAGCTCAATAGAGAAGGGCTTTTGTATGCCATCTTCAATCTCAGTGGTACCCATGGTCAATACGCGTACTGTCTCACCGTATTTTTCACCGAATAAAGCAGCAGCCCCTTTGGCCATCGCATCATCAATATTCATCAGCTCAATATGGGTCTCAACGTTGGCTTGGATTTGCTCGTTGACCAAGCGCTCAATGGTGGCCAGATCTTTTTGAGAGACCGCATTGTCGTATGAGAAGTCAAAGCGTAACATTTCGCTTGATACCAGTGAGCCTTTTTGCGATACGCTATCTCCCAATACTTTACGCAGTGCTGCGTGCAACAAGTGAGTGGCTGAATGGTTACGGGCACTGGCTGAGCGAATTGCTGAGACAACTTGAGCGTCAGCAGTTTGGCTCTTTTGTAGCGATCCCATATTCACCACACCGTGATGGATAAAGGCTTGGCCAGATTTTTTGGTGTCCTCAACATTGAACACCCCTGATGACGTGCGAATCTCGCCCATTTCACCCACTTGACCACCCCCTTCTGCGTAGAATGGAGTGCGGTCTAAGACAATAACGCCTTCGTCACCTTCGTTTAATACCTCAACCTCTTTGCCGTCTTGATACAGACCGATGATGTTTACCTCTTTTTCATCAAGCTGCTCGTAGCCTACAAATTCAGTAGGGGTCTCAACTTTAATGGCCGCTGAGTAATCCACATCGAATTTGCCTGCATCACGCGCACGCTGACGCTGAATGTTCATTTGCTCATCAAAGCCGGCCTCATCGATACCAATGCCGCGCTCACGGGTGATGTCTGCGGTCAAATCAACAGGGAAGCCATAAGTGTCATACAGTTTAAAAGCCGCCTCGCCTGAGAGCACATCACCTGACTTTAAGCTTTCAAGTTCACTGTCTAATAAGCGCAGACCTTGAGCTAAGGTTTTGGCAAATTGCACTTCTTCTTTTTCGATTGCTTTTTCGATAAAGGCTTGCTTTTCAACCAGCTGTGGATAAGCGTCGCCCATCTCTTTAACTAAAGGCGCTACCATTTTGTAGAAGAAGCTGTCTTCTGCGCCCAGTTTGTTGCCATGACGCACAGCGCGGCGGATAATACGGCGCAATACATAACCACGGCCTTCATTACTTGGCAATACGCCATCAGCAATTAAGAAGCTGACCGCACGGATGTGATCGGCCACCACTTTTAAAGACGCTTGGTTTTCATTTTTGATACCAATGATGTCTGCAGCGCTGTTGATTAAGTTAACAAATAAGTCGATTTCGTAGTTGCTGTGCACGCCTTGCAAGATAGCGCTGATACGCTCAAGACCCATACCAGTATCGACACTAGGTGCAGGCAGTGGCTCCATGGTGCCATCTGGCTGACGGTTGAACTGCATAAATACACAGTTCCAAACCTCAATATAGCGGTCGCCATCTTCTTCAGGTGTGCCAGGTAGGCCGCCTTCTACATGCTCGCCGTGGTCATAGAATACTTCAGAGCAAGGACCACAAGGGCCAGTATCACCCATGGCCCAGAAGTTGTCTGAGGCATATGGGGCGCCCTTGTTATCCCCAATACGAATGATGCGCTCGGCAGCTAAGCCAATGTCTTGGTGCCAGATATCAAAGGCTTCATCATCGCTTTCATAAATGGTCACGTAAAGTTTATCAGCGTCTAGGCCCAACCACTGTTTTGAGGTCAAAAATTCCCAAGCATAAGCGATGGCTGATTTTTTGAAATAATCACCAAATGAGAAGTTACCCAACATTTCAAAGAAGGTGTGGTGACGTGCTGTATAACCGACGTTATCTAAGTCATTGTGTTTACCGCCAGCACGCACACATTTTTGTGAGGTGACCGCTCGAGTGTAGTCACGTTTATCGATGCCCAAAAAGCAGTCTTTGAACTGGTTCATACCCGCATTGGTAAATAATAAAGTGGGGTCGTTGTACGGCACAAGGCTTGAGGAGGGCACATGGGTATGCTGCTTGCTAACGAAGAAGTCTATAAACGCTTGACGAACATCGGCTGTGCGTAAGAATTTATCAGAAGGTAGTTGAGTAGGGTTTGAGGGCGCAGAGTGAGTCACATGAACTCCTTAAAGAATGGCTAGTAGGCTAAAGGTTTAGTGAGATTAATATAAAAACTCATTCAAAAGTGGTTATCGCTGCCGGTATTGACGTGCAAATAAGGTCTAAAAATTGGCGACCAGAGCCGTTGACCGGGCAGCTATAAATAATAGCGACAAAGTTTAGCATATTTAACGCCAAAACATGACTATTGGCATAAATTGCTATTAAGGCATATGACTCAAGTGTCTGTATCGGTTATTCATTGGCCAAAATAGCCGCATCGGTCTTATCTAGCTCCTCACCGTGGCCGGGGCTAGAGTCAATGACCACCACTGGCATATAACGCAGCTGGATACGCACAGGAGACTGCTTGGGATAAGCTGGCATGAGGTTGTCATTAATCTGGCGCTCTAATTGCTGAGCATCTCTAGGCGAGGGGCGAGTCTCACCGCGTACCACAGCACGTACCATTTGATAGCCATCTCGATTAACAAACTGGGTAGCTGTTAGCGAGTTGCCTTGGTCGATAAAATAATCATTGATGCTTTCTTTGACCTGAGTTTCAAAGTTTTGCTTTTTGGTAATGGCATTAAAGTTATAGGTCAAATACACACCGATACTGGTCAACAGTAATAAAGGCACCGCATTACGACGTAAGAAGGCCAAAGTTGGATTGCTTTTGTAATCGTCTTCCATCAGCCTACGAAATCCAGTAAACCACAATACCAAGGCATTGGTAAATTGAATGGCAATGATGTTGGTCAGGGCCAATAACAGGGCACCTAAGCCAAGCGTACCTTCTCCATGCGCAAACAATATACCACTGGCGGCTAACGGCGGTACCAAAGCGGTTGCCACAGCGACACCGACCACAGCCACAGATAGGTGCGGAGAGATCATGGCGTATGCGCCTGCAGTCCCGCCAGCCAAGGCAATCATTAAGTCCATTGACGTGGGCTGAGTACGCGACAAAATCTCATTGGTTAAAGGGGTATCTTGGTGTATAAAACCCACCACAAAGCCGATGACTACCACCATAGCGCCACCAGCAAGTACCGTCAAAAGTGATTTTCGTAAAAAAGGCATACGGTAATCAATAATCGCCAAGGCCACACCACTTATCGGGCCTAGCATCATGGCCACCAACATAGCGCCAATGACCACTGCTGCTGAGTTAATCACCAAGCCGTAGCTGGCAATAATGGCAGACAAAGCATTCATAATAAAATACATGCGACTGGGGAGAGCATTGGCCTCGATATTGACCCGTATGCCTTGATAGTCGATATCTACCTGACTTTGCTGCTCAGCAACGAACTGCTTATAAGACTCAAGCTTGGCTTCTTTATCCTTTTTTAATTGATCCTCTTCACTGATCTCTTCTGACGGCTTATCCTCTTCAGGTAACTCAGGCTCATCAGCTTCAACGGCCGCCATGCTCTGAGTATCAAGATGTTGAGTCTCTGGATTTTGAGTATCCAGAACATCGCTATCAGAATCTGGGGCGCTTAACCCTGCTTCCTCAACATCTTCAGCTTCAGTGATCAGTTGCTTAGCTGCCAACACGGCTTGCTGAGTCTTATTACTCGGATCGGCTTTTTGGCTTGACAGATAGTCCAAGCGCTCTTTTTCTTTGGCCGCTATTTGCTGCTCTGCTGCTGCCTCTTCTTCCTCCAAGCTTGCCACCGCCACATCCATCATAGGCTCATTTATCCAATTTGCCTCAATGATAATAAGGGGGCAGTGGCAATGAATTTTTTTATTGGGCACCGCTTTATAGCTTACCTTGTCAAAAGCATAGCTTGCCGCATTGGGCACAAATTGAAAATACGGTACTGTAATCATGCCTAGGTTGTCGCTGTCTTTTTTTGGGGTAGAAGACAAGGGTGAGCTCATATCAGCGCCTGTGATTATCAAGTTAGGTGGGTTATATCAAAGCACGCTAAGCTATTTTAAATAAAAATAATGCCGCTTTGACTCAGAACCGTTAATTTAAAGTCAATTGGCTTCAAAATCTATCGGTGTTTGCAAAAATAACACACACGCAATGCTTATTTAGGTCAATAAGTGTCGTGATAACGTAGAACTGGGCCATAAATATCAAAAGAGGTGGGCTGTGAAAAACAGCTGACATGAAGGGAGAGTTTAAAAATTATTGATAAAACAAAGCCTTACTGATGCAGTGGTTTTACTGATAACTATTGTTTTTTGATTGGGTGAATTGTCGAACTTAAATCTATGTGTTTTTATGAGCGGTCGTGGATTTTATTATAGCATTTAGTTGGGCTTAGGTCTTTAAAAATAAGAGACCCAGCCGGTTATGAAAATAATCGTAAAAAACCTTAAAAAAAATAAGGATATGGTGTATAACTATACCTATAGACAATAAATCATAAACTAAGGTTATTAATTAAAGGTGAGATTATGAACTGGCAATTATTAAGTATGATCTGGGGAATGGCAGCGACAGTTATTATTGGCGTATTTATGGTGGCCGCTTTGGTAACTGGCTTCGATGACATTCCACATATTATTAGTACCGCTGTGGGGGGGGCTTTAGTGGCCATTCCTATTGCTTTGATAGTGACCAAAAAAATCAACCGTATTGAGTCATAATGACGGTATAAAATAAGACCGAAATAAAAAAGCCAACCTTTATTGTTAAAGGTTGGCTTTTTTATGGCTTTACCACGTCAAAGCAGCGGCTCGCTTAAATCTCTAATGGGTGTGGTTGTGAACGCTTTGTGCGTTTAGATAAGCGCGTCTTCTTGAATACTCAGGGTGCCTTGATATTTTTTTAATTTAAAATATAGCATTATCCCAAATAAGATATTTAAGATACCCGTCACTAAGAACAGCTGCGGCAAAGGCATTTTTAATAGATTTAAAATCACGATAGAAAAGATGGCGGAGCTGACCATAAAAATGGCATTAAAGATATTGTTGGCGCCAATGACTCGCGCTCTGTGACTAATAGGTGAGTAAGCCTGCATTGCCGCATACAAAGGCACAATATAAATACCGCCACTAAAGCCTAAGAAAAATAGATCTGCAAATACCCGAAAGCTACCGCTCACCTCAGACAACTCTGCAATACCTAATAAGCTGCCAGTACTGATAGTAAGTGCAGATAACGAAAAATATAAATCTATGGCAAATAGGCTGAGCCCTGCGATACCAAAGGGAAGTAACTTAAAGCTCACCTGATTTTTGGTCAATGTTTTGCATAACAAAGACCCTGAAGCGACCCCCACTGAGAATAAGGTGAGTAAAAAGATAACCACAGACTCATTGCCTTGTAAAATAACCTTACTAAACTCAGGAGTCTGGGTCAAAAAGGTAGCGCCATAGAACCAAAACCAGCTGTTACCTAAGATGATAAAAAACAACAATGGCAGCGAATACAGATACTTAATGGTGTCCATACTGGTGCTAAAGATATTCCAGTTCACTTTTAAGTCAGGCTGTACTGCAGGCATTCTTGGAATAAATTTGGCGGCCAACAAGCCCAAAGCGGCAATCAGTAACGCCATGGCACTGACCCAATACAAATGGTTTTCCATTTGGGTAAATAAGCCGGCAAACATCATACCGGTTAGGATCGACAGGGACGTGCCGGTTTGAAACAGGCCATTGGCACCGACCAGCTCATCTTTTTGCATCGCTTGAGGCAAATAAGCGTATTTAATGGGGCCAAAGAAAGTGGACTGGGCACCTAATAAAAATAGCGCCAAAAATAGCAGCCAATAAATTTCAAAAATCAGCCCAAAAGCGGCCAGTAGCATAATGACCACTTCTAACACTTTGATATACCAAGTTAGGCGTGACTTTTCATATTTATCGGCCAATTGTCCTGCTAGGGCAGAAAATAAGAAAAAAGGCAAAATAAACAACATGGCGGCCAAATTGTTCAGTAAACTAACTGAGGCACCTAACTTGGCCGCTGCACTATAGGTTAGAACCAAAAGCAGCGCTTGTTTAAAAAAGTTATCATTAAAAGCACCCAAAAACTGGGTAAAAAACATCGGCGTAAAGCGGCGACTGCGAAACAGGGTAAATTGTGATGCCATATGCGGCTTCCTAATATAAGTACAAAATAGTGGCTATCTCAAATAGCTCATAGTATTCATCAAGATTTGAGCGATAATTTTTCACTGATAATTATGTTCAGTCAAGGTATCATAGCGACAATTTATCACAACTAAATTAAATTTGTTTTTCGATTTATAAAAATCCGATTTGCATAGACTTGGTTCAGGCGGTAGTCTTTGCGGTAGGAATTTACTATAGAAAGTTATTCTAGATAAGAGATTGGTAATGCGTAATACACACCAGCCCCTGTTCGTGGTAAACCAACGAGCCGATAGCCTTTTTAGCTCTACTATGAGCCCTACAGCGCACAGTCGATTTAAAGCGCTGCTGCCCTTTCGCTATTCTAAAATGGCGTGTGCTCTATCTGCGTGCCTATTGCTGCAAGCTTATACCCCTATATCAGCGTATGCCGCTGCTAGTGGTACAGGTGCCAAAGTAGATCAACCAAGTCGTGCTACTGATTCACAGCTTGAAGAAGCACTGATTGCACTAAAGCTCAAGCAAGCAGTTGAGCAGGGGCTGATTGACCCGAGTGTATTAGAAGACTATCAGCGCGAAACGCTCAGCTCTGCTGGAACGCAGCCATCCAATTCAAATACAGCCAGTACTGTGAGCAGTGCGACAAAAACGGCCAATAATAACGGCGCCGACCCAAATTCTGACCCCATAGCCACCTTTGATCGTGTATTTGCTGACAACAGCTTAACGACTAAGCCTCAAGCAGGCACAGATTTAGCCAATGCGGCCGTCATGCAGACCCCGCAGCAAATAGAGCAGGTGCTGGCAAAGATTGGTAGTCAAGTACCCTCTGATTTTACCCAGCCTATCGCCCGTCTAGATGCCACTTCGCCGCCGCTAGGCTTTGACAATAGCTTAGATCAAAGTGCCCAAATCAATCCCAGCAACCAGCAGACGCTTGGTATAGTCGATGACTCAGAGCCAAATGCTGCCACCGAACCTGTATATCAAGCCACAGATGTGGTGGTCAATCCTGACAGCACAAAAGCCAAAGCGGCCGAAAAGTCGGCGGAGCAAGCGGTAAAAAACACCAGTATTGGTAAAGTAGATGCTCAGATTAAGCAGCAATCAGGTGAGATTACGGATGATGTTGTAGATAACTCGCAGCAAAATGCTGCCGAGGTTGGCATTAATCCAGATGATTATTTGCCGCAGTATGAAGGCGGCCCCACTAAAGCGCCAGTAGGCTCTGTTGTGACTGAAACGGCTGATGAAGATAGCAGCAAAGCAAAGCCTGGCTTTATTAAGGGGTTATATAACCGCTTTTTTAATGATGGCTATGCAGGCTTACCGCGTATTAGTGCCAAGATATATTTGCAGCAGCCTGCAGCCTCAGGCAAAAAAAATGCCCCGCCTCAGCTTGTTAAGGCAGACAAAGACACCCAGCCGGCTGCCAACATCAAAGCGGCTATGGAGAACATCACCGTCGAGTCCATTTCAGACTTCGTGGCCGTGACGCCTAGGCTGCATCAAGAGGCCATCGATGCGGCGCAAGCGGTAGGTTATTACGATATTAAGCTGAGCTTTAAGCGGGTTGCCTCAGATGAGATTGCGGTGATTATTGAGCATCTTGGTGAGCCTGTAAAAGTGAGCAGCCGCATTGTTGATATTCGCGGTGAGGGATCACAGTTGCCAGAGTTTCAACAAATTGCTGAAAAAACAGCACCCTTAGAGGGCGATATCTTTAACCATGGGGTGTATAAAACTGCCAAAAGTCAGATTGAGACCACCAAAGAGCAATTTGGCTTTTTTGATGGGCAGTGGCTGAACAAATCCGTGGATGTGATTTTGCCTGATAATACCGCAGATGTAGATTTAATCTATGACACAGGTCAGCGCTATCATTTTGATGAGGTGATTTTCTTTACCATTGACAAAGACACAGGTGAGCTTACCACAGATCCAGATAAGCTGCCTGTTAAGCCTGAATTGCTGCATCAGTTACATGAATTTAGAGCCGGAGATAATTTTTATGCGCCGGAAGTGACTAAGTTTACCAATGACTTGTCTGCCACCCGTTACTTCAACTCAGTCAACGTTGAGACCATACGTCCTAGCCGCAGCACGGGCACTTTAGGTTTTGATAATTCATCTGAGCGAGCTGCTCAAGAGCAAGATACGGCCGAGAACAATACGGATGTCTTATATGATGAGCAAGGCAATCTACTGGCTGATAATAACTCAGATAAAACGGCCGAAAACGGTGCCAATGATGCCTTTAAGCCCCTTGAATATTCTGTGGATCAAGAAACCACTGAGAAGCTACAAGAAATCACCGCCAAAGCACAGCGATTATCCAGACTACCTGATGACCGAGTGCTAGATGAAACCGAAGAGCAGGCCAAAAGCTTATTGGGTAAAATCTCCAATGCCATTAGTGGCACAGTCAAAAAGATATTTCCCGATGAGGAAGACCCTTTGGCCGATACCGACTCATTACCCAGTGACTTGGGTAAAACCTTCTTGGCGAATCGCAAAACGCCGCAGCAAGTGGCTGAAACCAAGTCGGTACCTTTGTATGTGTTTGTGACGGCGGATAAACCAAAAGATGTGGATTTAGGTATTGGATATGGTACCGATACCGGCGTGCGCGCAGTGGCACGTCTTGAGAATAACCTCATCAACCGAGATGGCTATCAGGCGGGCATCAGTGTGGGCGCCTCAAAAATTAACAAGTCCATTAATCTGCACGCAAGCCGCCCGTGGAAGCACCCTTTAAATGATACTCTAAGCGCCAATATCAGCTATGAGCAAGAAAACATCAACCAAGGTGATGGTAACTTAGATCTAGAGACCAATACCATTAAAGCTGGTATCGCGCGTAACATTCGTCGTGATGAGGGCTGGAATCGTACGTACTCTTTAAGATATCGCTTGGATGAGCTAGAAAGTGGGGTGACTGGCACTGATCGTGAGAACTTACCGGTGCCCTTTAACCGCGAAGGCGCTCAATTTGACCAAGAGGCGCTGCTGCTGGGTTATCAACTGGATAAAACCAAAACCGACAGTGTCACCAATCCAAGTAAGGGCTGGCGTCAATACTATTCTATAGAAGCTGGGTCAGATAGTGCATTGACCGATACCAATATGGCCATTGCGCGGGCGGGGGTAAGTGGTGTCTATAGTTTTGGTGAGATGAATAAGCATCAGGTCGTGGCCAGCTTAGATGGGGGGTACATCTGGGCGGATGAATTTGAAAACGTGCCTTATAAGCTCAGATTTTTTGCTGGGGGTGACCGCAGTATTCGAGGTTATGACTACAACAGCTTATCGACACTAGAAAAAGGCTATCTGGTGGGCGGGCAAGTCTTGGCAGTGGGTAGTACAGAGTACAACTATGAATTTAAACCGGGTCTGCGTGGCGCGGTATTTGCCGACTTTGGTAATGCTTATGACACCAATTTTGAGACTGAAACCAAGCTTGGGGTTGGCTTTGGTGTCCGCTGGGCTTCACCTGTGGGCATGGTACGCTTAGACTTAGCAGCAGGCGTGTTAGAGCACAGTGTGCCTATTCGATTGCACTTCTTTATTGGGTCGCCTTTGCAGTAGTGGCTATTGAATATAAAGCAGTTACCAGGCAGCCGTTATGGCGCTTAGCTGTGATCGAAATGATCAACGTCACTGCAGTGTCATTACCAAGCACTCGGTGCCTGCTATAAGGTTTTCGTTAAGGCTTTCATTAGCCTGCTATGAAGGTTGCTGTGATAGTGAATATCATTTACTATGACAGCATTTTGATTATCTTGTGAAAACAGGCCATTTTAACCGTAAATGGCACAAGCGTGATGGCTGTCAAAGGCGATTATTCGCCGCCTTGGGGCACCAAAGCTTGTGTTATTTCTAACAAAATTACTTAACTCATGACCACTTCGCAAACCCCGCCACCTAATCAAGAGCAAGATCCTGCCCAGCGTGATGCTGCGCGGCTCAAATACCACTATCCGCTGTCTTTTTTATTAAAGCTATTGGCGCTGTTGTTGGTGCTGTTCTTAATGATGTGCATCATTTTGTATGTCATGGCGGGTACTGAGCGAGGCACTAAGTTTATATTAGAGAAGATTGTCTCAGAAACTGGCGTAAAGCTGCAGTATGCTGAGGGCAACTTGCGCGATGGCATGTTGGTCAAAGACATCAGCATGAAAGCGTCTGAAGATGTTGATGTTCACTTCGTAAATACCTATGTCAAAATTGGCTGGCGCGCCATGTTTGCCAGAGAAGTGCACCTGCGTGATGCCGATATCGAATCTATTGTGATAGAAAACCGCAAGCCGGCCACCGGTGAGCCTTTTGACTATAGAACCTTTGAGCTGCCTGTCGACTTACGCTTTGATAAAGCGCACATCAAGAGCATCATTTACAATCAAGCTGGCAAAGATCCTATTCAAGTGACTGATATTAGTGCCTCCGACTTAAAGTGGGTAGACACGCATCTTGCCGTGGACAAAGCCGCTTTGCAGTACAGTGATGTGGTGCACATTGCCAATTTAAATGGCTTTGTGGATCTAACGGGCAACTATCCGCTAGATCTGTCCGCTCAAGTGACGGTGAATAGTTTACAAAAAATTTATGTGGATCCGATTTATGTTGATGCCACAGGCAGCTTAAAGCGTACTTATGGCACCTTACGCAGTAAATATAATGACAGCAATGTCAAAGGTAACTTTACGGTTCAAGGTTTAGATGACAATGCCCCCTTCGATGCTAAGCTGACTTGGGATGAGATTACCTTGCCTTATGCTGAAGGCCAAAATATTAAATTACAGGCAGGTTTGGCCATCGCTTCAGGGGTGTTATCAGATATTGAGCTGCGTATTAACAGCCAATTGTCAGCTAAGGACATCCCAAGTGGTCGCTATCAAGCGCGTGCCAATATCATAGACACCAAACAGATGCATGTCCATCAGCTTACCGCTAAGACGCCAGAAGGTGACTTATTGGCCAAAGGCGTGCTTGACTGGGAAGACAGTTTCACCACCCAAGCTTTAATTTACAGTAGTAATTATAAAGTACGTGCTTTATTACCCAAAGCGGCAGCACCTTACGCACCTGAGCGCTTAGATGGCCGATTGGCTGTGGTATATAATCTAAAAAATAAAGACGGCTTAATGCAAATTAATGCCAGCCTGCGTCAACGTGACGGCGAGATTATAAAAGCCAAAGTCGTACAAGGCGCCACACCTAAGAACCCAAGATTCGCTGCGCCTTGGTATGTGGATGCCAATTGGCAACATTTACGCCGCCGTAATGTGCCTCAAGTGGGCGATATTGACAGTCCTATTGGTAAGGCCAATGTGCAGCTGCGTGATGAGCATCTGTGGGTTGATGCCGATGCCCAGATTAATAAATTAAATGCCGCACCTGCGGGCGATTACAAAGTCAAGCTCGATAAACTGGGCGATCGCATTAATATCAATGCCTTTGATTATGATGGGGTGATGGGTGATTTGGTGGGTAATGGCAGTATTGTACTGGCCAACCAAAACAATCCGTTAACCTGGGCGATTAATGCCAAAACCCAGCAGCTTAAACCGAAAGTGTTTAATGACAGCTTACCGGTCAGCAATCTTGTGGGTAGCATCAATGCGTCAGGAAAAATGATCGACATACGTCGCCGTGTCAATGGCAAGCTGGTGACCGGTCAGCGCCATGTCTTTACTATCAATTCTAGTGACTTAGACTCACTATTAACCGCACAAGTTACCCGCACTGATCCTGCAACTCAAAAAACCATTACTGAAAATCGCCATGTGGCCATCCAAGGCAAGGGCGATGGGTCAGTAGAGCTGATTGCAGGCGATTTGCAGCAGTTTGATGCGCGCTTTAACGGCCAACTCACCACCCAAGGGCTGCCTCAAGGCAACCTTATCGTTGATGCCAATGGCACACCCACTAATATCAATATTAAATCTTTTAGTCACAAGGGTGAGGCGGGCAGCATCAGTGCTGCCGGAAATGTCAACTTAGCAGATGGTATTAAGTGGGATGTAAAAGCCAACACTCAGAACTTTAATTTTGGCTCATTCACACCACAAACCGAGGGCGTCGTCTCAGGCAGTCTGGTCACCTCCGGTCAGTGGCGAGATAACAACACTAAATTCGGGGATTTACGCGCGTTAGATGTCAAGTTTGATGGCTCTATTGATACGCCGCAATTGCCCAAAGGTCGGCTTAAGCTGGATGCTTTTGGTAATGCTAAGGCCATTACCATCAGAAACCTAAGCCATGTGGGTGAAGCAGGCAGTATCAATGCGACAGGTAATGTAGGCCTAAGCGATGGCATTAAATGGGATATCAAAGCGCATACCGAGAACTTCAATGTTGGCTTTTTTGCGCCGCAAACCGAAGGGATTGTCTCAGGCGATTTGGTCACCTCCGGTCAATGGCGTGATAACCAGACTAAGCTTGGCGACCTGCGTGCTTTTGATGTTAAATTCGGTGGCTTTATCGATACGCCGCAGTTGCCCAAAGGGCGCTTACAGCTTGATGCCAATGGTAATGCTCAGGTCATTAATATTAAAAACCTAAGCCATGTGGGCGAAGCAGGTAGCTTGATTGCTAAAGGTAGCGTGGATGTCAAAAATGGTGTCGCTTGGAATATCAATGCGGCAATGGAGGACTTCAATTTAGGCTACTTTGTTAAAGATGTGCCCAGCAATATTACCGGACGCATCTCTAGCACTGGGCTTTGGAAAGATACCGTACAGCGTATCAATATCAGCCAGATGGCGCTACGTGGCCAAATTAATGGTGAACCGTTATTGGCGCAAGGCAGCTTAAATAGCACCTTGCATTTGCCCAAAGATATGGCTCAATATTTGCAAGTGCTCAAAGCTGCCGATAGCAATACCCAGCTCCAAAAAGTCAAAAGTGTGATTGAGACGCTCAACGCTGATAATCTCATGGTGCAGTGGGGGGATAACCAAGTTGTTGCTAATGGCGATGCACAAAACTTAGATGCCAAAGTCAATATTCGCAACTTAAGTCAAATCAGCAGAGACTTCGCCGGTAGTGTGATTGGTGGATTAACCCTTGTGCAGTCTGCAGGTCAGGCACTGCCCACCATTTATGTGGATTTGAGTGGGGAGAAGCTGGCTTTACCGGGGATATTGTTACAAAAAGGCGTTATTAAAGGCAAGATTGTCGATTTCGCTAAGAGTCCCAGTAATCTGGTGATCCTTGCCGATGGTCTTCAAGCCTCCGGCAGTCAGTTTGAAAATATCTATGCGGTATTTAATGGTACCGAGCTTGATCATACCTTGACGCTTAAAGCACAGACCAGTCGTGCCAATAATGAGGTAAGCATTGCTGCCACAATAAAAGGTGCCTTTGATCGTAAAAATATGGGCTGGCGCGGTGTGGTCGGTAACGGTGAGGTTTCAACCGAATACGTGACCTTGGCACAAAGCCAGCCGGCACAGCTGATTGCCTCATTTGGCGGTAGTACTCCTAAGATACAACTGGCAGCGCACTGCTGGGCTGCTACCGATGAGTCAGGTAAGGTGTGTCTGCGGGAGAATTTGGTGGCCTCTAGTGAACAAGGTCAGGTCAATTTAGCCATACAGCAAATTGACACCACTTTATTTGCGCCTTTTTTACCCAAAGATTTAAGTTGGAACGCCGCTTTAAATGGTAAAGCAGTGATGGAATGGGGCAAAGGCGTTAAGCCCACCATCAATGCCACATTGTACTCAGACAATGGCAACATAGGCATGATACAAGATGGCTATAGCGACCCCATTACCTTGCCTTATAAGCGCATATCGTTAATTGTTCGCTCCTTTGAGGAGGGCTTAAAGGTACGTACCGATATCGATAGTGGTAATGGTGCTAAAGGTTATGCGGACGTGGTGGTAGACCCGTATAAAGAGGGCAAGCCATTATCGGGTGCCTTGGTATTAAACGAGTTTAATTTAGCGATTTTAAAACCTTTCTTTCCAGGCATGCGTAAGCTTGGCGGCAATATAACGCTGGCAGGTGGTTTGGGTGGTACTTTATCTAGCCCAGTCTTTTATGGTGACGTCAACTTAAAAGATGCCACGGTTGCCATGCTTGATTTGCCGGTGAACCTCACCAATATTAATGCCAAAGCAAAAATACGCGGCCAAAGCGCCACTTTAAATGGCACCTTTATGAGTGGTGAAGGTCAGGGCGACTTAAGCGGTACCATAGATTGGCAGCAAGAGTTACAAGCTAAAATTCGAGTTACCGGTGAGCGGTTGGTGCTTACTCAGCCGCCGTTATTATTCGCTGAGGTTAATCCTGACTTTAATATCATCATTAAGCCGCAGCAGCAATACGTTAATATTGTGGGTGCAGTCTCAGTACCCACAGCCACCATCAGACCGCCTGAGGCCAACCAAGAAGTGGTGACCAAATCAGAAGATGTGGTGGTGTTAGATCGTCAGCTTATCGGCAATATCGATGAGGTACTGGCCATCTCTAAGCCGTGGTCTATTAATGCTGATATAGGGGTAGACTTAGGCAGCAATGTTAACTTCCGCGGCTTTGGCGCCGTTCTACCGCTGGCAGGCGCAGTACATATCACCCAGCAAGGTCAAGGGGTGATGAATGCGCTGGGTGTGGTGCAGGTGAGTCGCCGTAGTACCATTGATGCCTTCGGTCAAAATCTCGAGCTTAACTATGCCCAAATACGCTTTAATGGCGATGTGACCAATCCACGCTTGAGCATCGAGGCGGCCAAAGATATCGAGAGCAGCACTGTGGGTGTGCGTGTCAAGGGACGTGTCTCTGATCCAAACATTGTGGTATTTAACGATGCCGGCTTAACGCAGCAGCAAGCAATGAATGCACTGGTGACTGGCCGTATTTCAAACTCAGGCGCCACTCAGATTAGTGAAGAGGGCTTTAAGTCGGAGGTAACCAATAACTTAGCCGCCGCCGGGTTAAGCTTAGGCTTAAGCGGTACCCGTAGCCTGACCAATACCATAGGCGATGCCTTTGGCTTTGAGCGCTTGACCATCGATGCTTCAGGCACCGATAGCGACACCAACGTTAACGTAACCGGCTATATTACCCCAGACTTATATATCCGATATGGGGTAGGCGTATTTAATGCACAAAGCAGCTTGTCGCTGCGTTATCAGTTGACGCGGCGTATTTATGTAGAGGCGACCTCCGCATTAGAAAATGCAGTGGATGTGGTGTATAGCTTTAGGTTTTAAATAAATCACAGACAAAAAAAGAAGGGACAATTGATTTGTCCCTTCTTTTTTCTCACCTGTCTTGTGCCAATATTAGACGATACTCTCATTATGAGCTAAGCCCCTATGCAGGGGCTTAATGGAATAAATTATTTGGTTAAAATCAAGCGATTATTGCGGGTAAGTCGTAAACGGTATTCTTCACCCTCATGTTGAATTCGCACCTCTTTGGTGAGTGCAAATAGATGCTCTGATTGCAGCATAGGCAGCTGGTTGTCACGAAGGCGTAGTGCACGAGAGATAATAGTAGCCATGGGGTCATCCTTTATATTATGGTTAACAAAAATTGCATTTTAAATAACACTTAACAAAATGATACCTAAATTAAGTTTTGAGGTACGGTGTAAAATCATCATCAAAAAAAATAGATCAAACGTCTATTTGATAATGATTATCATTAACTTCATTATTATTTATTATAAACGTCATTGCAAGCACTTTTTTATTTAAAATTATTGAGTGACAAGTAATGTGTCAACAGCATCCGGAGAGCGCATGAAGTATATCGATGTGGCCGTGGCCGTCATCCATTATCAAGACAAGTATTTGCTGGGCTATCGCGGCAGCCATCAGCACCAAGGGGATCGCTATGAATTTGTGGGGGGTAAAATAGAAGCCAGTGAACAACCTAAGCAAGCACTGATACGTGAGGTGTATGAAGAGATTGGTCTTGATATTACAAGCGATGGCTGTATCAATCCGCTTGGGGTACTGCGTCATGAGTATCTGGATATATCAGATACTGATCGTTCAAAAACGGTATGCCTGCATGTGTTTCGAGTACAGCTTAGCCCTGATCAATTCGCTGTCTTTAGGGACAAAACACAAGGCTGTGAGGGACAGCGCTTGCACTGGGTCAGTAAACAACGTCTACTGGACAATCAGTATGTGTTACCTGAAGCCAATCAAAGTATCTTGCAGTGGTTACGCCTAGATGATGTGATCTGTATTACCAATCAGTTATCCTTTAATGACACCCAAGGGTTAGATGCAGTCACCGAACAAAGCCTAGTACAGTGGCTTGAGTATCACCATCAAAGCCTACCGCAGTCAGCGACGGTCTATGTGCGTTTGGCGTCCAGCAGCTTAAAGCAGCAGGCACGTGTTTTACTTAAGCTGTGTGCTAGGCGTACAGACTTAAACGTAATCATCCAGCAGCCTTTAGCAGATTATCTATCACAGACCAATAAGCTGCCTGTGCAAGTTATCGCCCAGCACCTAACACAAGCCATGCTAGAGCACCAACTACAGCAACTACAGCACGGCAAAAACACCTCGATATCACAGCTAAGCTTACCCATCACCGTAAGCTGTCACAGTCAGTATCAGATACAGGCAGTCAATACACTGGCGCAATATCAGCTCAATCATAAGCTGGCGCCTGTGATAGGTGCGTATTTATCTCCTGTTCAGCCCACACAGACCCACCCAGAGCAACCCTGTTTGGGCTGGGAGCAGTTTGCAATATTGGCTGAGCACTGTGAAGTACCTGTGATTGCTCTAGGCGGACTGGCGCCCCAAGATTTGGCGACAGTAAGGCGCAATAATGGAGATAAAGTAGCAGGAATACGCCAATTTTTAACGCAAGAACACCAAAAGATTTAAAACAGTATAGGCAGTTTACAAACCGTAGCGTATTACTACATTTTGGGGATAGTAAAGCGCAAGGGGCAACCCTAGAATGTTGTTATGGCAAAGAGCGGCACTGTAGATAAATATGAATAAATCAGCCAAGTAAAAGACAAGTTAAACGTAAAAACAGTGGATGGCTTGCCAAAATAATAGAAGATTATTATGACATTTTTAAGTCAAAAACCCTCATTTTTCAAATTAATAGATAACAGATACCCTTATGAATAAATATCATCATGACGTCTCAGAAAGAGCCTTTATGAAGGCGTTACTCAAGCATACAGGTATAGCTTTGGCATTGTTGGTTCCCTTAGCGGCCTATTCTACGTTTTCACATGCCGAAACAGGCAATATGGTCACGCCAGCGACGGCCGCGACCACCCCGCACTCTGTGCCCAGTGTCGATTTAAATAAATACGCAGGTCAGTGGTATGAGATTGCACGCCTGCCTATGTATTTTCAGCGTAACTGTGCCTCAGATGTGACCGCCACTTATAATCTTAATCAAACAGACGCTGGCAAGATTGAGTCTGTGGATGTGATTAATCAGTGTAAAAAAGCAGATGGCTCAATGATGAGCGCTACGGGTATTGCTAAGCCAGCCAATGAATCGGGTAGTCAGCTCAAGGTGACTTTTTTACCCAGCTGGCTTAGATGGCTGCCGGTGGGTAAAGCGGATTATTGGGTATTAGCACTTGATGAAGATTATAAGAGTGCGTTAGTGGGCACGCCAGATAATAAGTATCTGTGGATCTTGTCACGTACACCCACCTTATCGCAAAGCACTTATGATAAGTATGTAAATACGGCAAAAATCCAAGGTTATGATGTTAGTAAACTTGAAATTACCTCACACAGTGGAGCGGCGCAAACGGTAACGCAGTAGTCCTCTTTTTGGCCATTGCTGCTGTCAGTGATGGCCTTGTGCTAAGCTATTGGCTACTCCTCATGTTGTCATCAACACCCTGCTTGTGGCTAAAAGCCCCTGCAAATCTTACTAAGCCGGTATGAATTGACGGTATCTGACTGGCTAAAATCGGCAAGATGATTTAAAATTACCCAGAATAATAAAGCTGCTGCTCATTTTAAGGATATTTGTCGTTAAGACTCAGACAAAGCCATCAAAATCTTATATTTGGTTACTAAGCTCTGAGGCTAAGTCGTAACTTAAAATGGCGAGCAGCGCAGATCGATAAGTACCCATTTTCACTTCATTTACCCCTTCACTTCATTTACCCAAAGGATGACTATTGTGAGTAATGCTAATACGCGCCGTGAGTTACACCAAGTTCATTTAGCCACCTACCAACAACAACAAACTCAAGCTTATGAGCTGGCCCAACAATTACATAACCTTTATATTAATAAAGATGTAAAAGTTAATTTATTTGGTGAAACACTTAACGGTTTATCAACAGCGGACTTATTAACTAAAGTTCAACAGACCGCTACCCGCAATGACGGTACTGCGCTTAGTATTGATGACATCGTTACTACTGTAAAAGAAGTGGCAGACAGTCAAGACATTACGACGGCAGTAGTTGATGCTGGTCAATTGGTAAAAAATAAAGTCAGTGTGGCCGATGCCTTTGCAAAAGCGGACAAATCGACCCCTGCTGCCAGTGAAGCTACTGACGTTGTGTTATATGGCTTTGGCCGTATTGGTCGTATCCTAACTCGCTTATTGCTTGAAGAGGCCGCAACTGATAAAGGCTTACAGCTAAAAGCTTTCGTTGTACGTCCTGGTAAAGAGGGTGACTTAGCGAAGCGTGCCTCATTACTTGAGCGCGACTCAGTACACGGCACTTTCGCAGGCTCAGTGGTAGTAGATGAAGCCAACCAAGGCCTTATCGTTAATGGCCGTTTTGTACAGGTTATCTATGCCAATGATCCAAGCGAAATTGATTACACCAGCTATGGTATCAACGACGCTATCGTAATTGACAACACCGGTATCTGGAAAGATGAAGCAGGTCTTGGTAAGCATCTTCAGGCCAAAGGCGTGAAAAAAGTATTGCTAACGGCCCCTTCAAAAGGCGATATCAAAAACGTCGTCTATGGTGTCAACAACAACACGATTGGCGATGACACTATCGTCAGTGCCGCCAGTTGTACCACCAACGCGATTACCCCATCACTAAAAGTACTTAACGATGAGTATGGTATCGTAAATGGTCACGTAGAAACTATCCACGCCTTTACTAACGATCAAAACCTAATTGATAACTACCACAAAGCCGATCGCCGTGGCCGCAGTGCGGTATTAAACATGGTTATCACCAGTACAGGTGCGGCCAAGGCAGTAGGTAAAGCACTACCTGAGTTAAACGGTAAGCTGACAGGTAATGCTATCCGTGTGCCAACGCCAAACGTAAGTATGGCTATTTTAAACCTAAACTTAGAAAAAGCACCAGAGAGCGCTGAAGCATTAAATGCTTTCTTCAAGCAAGTTTCTCAAAGCGATGCTTGGCAGTCTCAAATTGCTTATACCGACTCAACTGAAGCCGTGTCTTCAGATTTTGTGGGCACCAAGCAGGTGGGTATTGTTGATGCGCAAGCCACTATCGTGACCGACAACCATGCCACAGTATATATCTGGTATGACAACGAAGTAGGCTACAGCACTCAAGTATTAAGAGTAGCCGCACAGATGGCAGGCGTGCATTACACCAACATCAGCGCTTAATGGCCTAGTATCTGTTAAGTTTGTTGTAAAGCATTGGATGTATAAAAGTCAACTAAACTAGTGACTGGCACGATTTGCAACGGTACCCGATAATCGTTAAGGTTATCGGGTATCTTTTTTATTATTCGTTTTGATTGATAATGCTGTAGAATACGGCGTTATGATTTTCAACTTTATTTTTTAGAAAACCGTTCTATAAGATATTATTATTCTGCTAAGCAGGCCATTGACATATTTTGACGCGACGTCAAACTAAGTTAAGCGGCCTGTTGTTAGTCCATTAAGATACACCAATTTAAGAGAAGTTAAGGGAGCAAGACCAATGCGATTTATTGATGAAGCAATTGTTACTGTCAAAGCAGGGGATGGTGGTAACGGCATTGTGAGCTTTCGCCGGGAGAAATATGTACCCCGCGGCGGGCCAGATGGCGGTGACGGTGGTAAAGGCGGCGACGTATTTGTTGTGGCCGATGACAACACCAATACCTTAGTAGATTATCGTTACACCCGCCGCTATGATGCAGGCCGTGGTGAAAATGGTCACAGCAAAAACTGCTCTGGTAAGGGGGCGGATAATATCTATCTGCGGGTGCCTATTGGTACTACCATTGTGAATAATGAGACCGGTGAGGTGATCGGTGACTTAACAGAAATCGGTCAAGAGCTGCTAATTGCTAAAGGCGGTGATGGCGGTCTGGGTAACACCCATTTTAAAAGCTCAACCAACCAAGCACCTCGTAAGGCCACCTCTGGCTTCGAGGGTGAGCTAAAAGAGCTAAAGTTTGAGCTAAAAGTTGTGGCAGATGTCGGCCTAATCGGCCTACCCAACGCTGGTAAATCTACTTTTATCCGTCAAGTCTCCTCAGCCAAGCCAAAAGTAGCCGATTATCCCTTTACCACCTTAGTACCGAACTTAGGGGTGGTGGATGTGGGTGTGCACCGCTCATTTGTGATGGCGGACATTCCAGGTCTTATTGAGGGTGCCTCAGAAGGGGCCGGCTTAGGAATTCGCTTCTTAAAGCATGTGGCACGTACCCGCCGCTTACTGCACATTTTAGATATCAAGCCCATTGATGGTAGTGACCCGGTTGAGAATGGTAGAGTTATTCTTAATGAGCTTGAGCGCTTCTCACCTGAGCTTGCTAACTTACCGCAAATCTTGATTTTAAATAAGATCGATCAGGTGCCGGACGCAGATGAGTTAAATGAGCTGTGTCTGCATATTGTCGCTGAACTTGGCTGGACAGGCGCGGTATTTAGAACCTCTACCTTAACCGGTGCAGGCGTCGATGATGTCAAATATCACTTAATGAATGAAATTGAGCGTGAGCAAGAGCGTGAAGAAGAAGATCCGATGTTTGCTCAAGCCCAAAAAGAGAGATTTGAGCGTCTAGAAGCGGAAGTTCGCCTCAACACAGAAGAACAAAAAGAGGCTTATCGAGCTGCGCGTCGTGCAGCGCGTGAAGCGGCCTTTAATAATGAGCTAGATGACGATGATGACGATGGCGTGGAAGTGGTATACGCGCCTTAATAAATCCTTTAGTGGTGAGCTAAGCTTGCGCCTATAAAGCCTTGCTTAGTATCGCCAACACCAAGGATATCGTATCGACCATCAATCAATGATAGATCACTGTGTTAACCAGCATATAACTATTCTATTCATCAATTTTGGGAAGAATTATGAGTGCTAAGAAGAAACCGAAAAATTTACACACCGTAAAGCCAAGTATCCCTAAGCCCACCGCTTTAGATGACGACCGGTTTGCTACAGAAGATCGATCATTTGATTTGCAGCGGATTATTGTAAAAATTGGCTCTTCACTGCTTACCAATAATGGTAAAGGACTTGACCGCACCGCCATTTATGAGTGGGCCAGTCAAATTGCCAAGCTACACAATCAAGGCAAAGAGGTAATTTTGGTTTCCTCGGGTGCTGTGGCAGAAGGTTTGGTAAGAATGGGTCTTGATGAGCGTCCCAAAAAGCTTGAGGCGCTACAAGCATGTGCTGCTATTGGTCAAATGGGGCTGATTGAAACTTGGTCTTCAGCCTTGATTCAAAGTGGGGTGCGTAGTGCTCAAATTCTATTGACCCATGATGATTTATCCAACCGGCAGCGTTATCTAAATACCGCCAATACTTTAGATAAGCTGCTGTCTTGGCGAGTGATCCCTGTTATTAACGAAAATGACACCATTACTGTCGATGAAATTAAGTTTGGTGATAATGATACCCTAGGCGCTATGGCAGCGGCTATGGTCAGCGCCGATTTGTACATCATCTTAACCGATCAAGATGGGGTGTTTACCGATAATCCACGCGAAAATCCCGATGCCAAAATGATTCGTCAAGAGCGAGCAATGGCAGATTACTTGTTTGACATTGCAGGAGAGGGCGGCAAACTCGGTAGTGGTGGTATGCTCACCAAAATTCGGGCGGGTCGATTGGCTGCGATGGGCGGTTGCCCGACTGTGATTGCCAATGGCAGTATCGATAAAGTCATTACCCGAGTGGTTGAGGGTGAGTCGGTGGGCACTTTATTAAAAACCAATCAGGCTGATAAGATTATTGCCCGTAAGCAGTGGCTTGCTGCGCATTTGCGTATGGCAGGCACGTTGTATATCGATGCCGGTGCGGTACATGCCATTACCGTACAAGGCAAGAGCTTATTGCCTGTAGGCGTGGTAGATATCCAAGGCGACTTTGATGAAGGCGACGTGGTGGCTGTGGTGGATGAGACGACCAAAGAGCGTATTGCCGTGGGTCAAGTCAATTTCTCCTCAGAGGATGCGCAGCGTGTGGCGCGTAATAGAACCCATAACTTTGATAAAATATTAGGGGGTTCAGAGGAGCGCGTGGTTATGATTCATCGCGATGACATGGCCATATTAAATAAATAGTGGCCAATGAGCTAAAACACATGGCGTAATAAATAAAAGCGCCTAAAAGGTGCCGAGGGTGGCATAACCTGCTACCATTGTAAGGCAGTACGTCCGTTAACATGGCCATTTTGATTATAATTTAGGACTTTAAAGAGATACTAATGTCTATAATGAATTCTGATTCTGTTGAAAATACTCACAATTTTGCTCCTTTAAAAAACGATCGCTTATTAAAAGCTTTACGCTTTGAGCCCATCGACACCACGCCAGTATGGATGATGCGCCAAGCGGGTCGTTATTTACCTGAGTATAAAGCCACGCGAGCGGAAGCCGGCGACTTCATGAGCTTGTGCAAAGACACAGCGCGTGCCACAGAAGTCACCATGCAGCCTTTAAGACGTTATGAGTTAGATGCCGCCATTTTGTTCAGCGATATCTTGACCATTCCTGATGCTATGGGTCTAGGGTTATATTTTGAAACAGGTGAGGGACCGAAGTTTAAGCGCACGTTACGCACAGAGGCCGACTTTAATCAGTTAGAAGCCTTTAATGCCGCAGACTCACTCAGCTATGTTATGGATGCGGTAACCAGTATTCGTAAAGAGCTTAATGGCAAAGTGCCTTTGTTTGGTTTTTCAGGCAGTGCTTGGACCTTGGCCACTTACATGATTGAAGGCGGCAGCTCTAAAGATTATCGCTATACCAAAGGCTTGCTATACAGCAAACCTGAGTTTTTGCATCAAATTCTAGACCATATCACCACAGCGATTATCGATTATTTAGACGCCCAAATTGTGGCCGGTGCCCAAATTGTTCAGCTATTCGATAGCTGGGGCGGTGCGCTTGCACACCGTCAATTTGCTGAGTTCTCACATAAGTATAATAAGCGTGTGGTGGCCGAGCTAAAACAGCGTCATCCTGAAGTGCCTGTGGTGGTCTTCACCAAGGGCGGCGGCTTATGGCTTGATGTTCAGATGGACAGCGAAGCGGACTGCTTGGGCTTAGATTGGAGTATGCCACTAGAT
This sequence comes from Psychrobacter sp. H7-1, assembly GCF_904846585.1. Taxonomy (NCBI): domain Bacteria; kingdom Pseudomonadati; phylum Pseudomonadota; class Gammaproteobacteria; order Moraxellales; family Moraxellaceae; genus Psychrobacter; species Psychrobacter sp. H7-1. The sequence continues at coordinate 59,263 of NZ_CAJHBH010000002.1, read as the reverse complement.
AAAGCCCGTGCTATTTTAGCTACTGGCAAACGCAAGATTGCTGTCCAAGGTAACCTAGATCCGGCCACTTTATACGGTTCACCTGAGTTAATCAGACAGTCAGTCAATGCCATGCTAGATGATGCTTATGCCGGTGGTGAGAAGACAGGCTATATTGCGAACTTAGGCCATGGCATTACTCAGTGGGTAGACCCAAAAAATGCAGGGGTCTTTGTGGATGCCGTGCATGAGTACAAGCTGTAACATCACAGCATTACAGTGATAAATTAAAACATTTACACTAAAAAATAGGCTTACTTAGATAAGCCTATTTTACACTCAGTACTCAGTGGCTATGCTAAAACCAACAGGGACAGCCCAGCGTCTAGTTTATAAATATAGATCTCAAAGTGAGATTGATTAAGCATAAGATGGATTTTATTTAATTGACTTTCAAAACAGTAGGATAGGATATGTTACAAATAGCCATAGTGGGAGGGACCGGATATACCGGCGTTGAGCTTATTAGATTGTTATCTTCGCACCCGAAAGTGAACATCAAATGGTTAACTTCACGATCAGAGGCCGGAAAACCTGTGGCAAGCATTTTTCCAAGCTTAAGAGGCATCTCTGAGCTCACCTACAGTGATTTGGGTGAAGATACGTTATCTGCACTGACACAATGTGATGTGGTGTTTTTTGCTACCCCCCATGGTGTGGCTATGCAGCAAGCTGAAGCTCTAGTAGCGGCTGGGGTCAAAGTGATTGACTTGGCAGCTGACTTTAGGTTGCAGTCGTTACAAGGCTTCGAGCACTGGTACAAGCATAAGCATGCTTGCCCAGATTTGCTCAAGCAGGCGGCTTATGGTTTGCCTGAAATTAACCGTGAAGCGATCAAGTCTGCCAGTGTGATTGGCAACCCTGGCTGTTACCCAACCACAGCTATTTTGGGTCTAAAGCCAGTTATCGAGGCCCAAAACTTAGCGAGTAACGCTTTAATTGAGCCGCGCATTATTATTGATGCCAAATCGGGGGTATCAGGGGCTGGCCGTCAAGCCAAGCTGTCACTAAATTATGCAGAAACCACAGATAACTTTAGTGCCTATGGCGTAGCAGGGCATCGTCATTTGCCAGAGATTGAGCAGGGCGTGCATGTGTTATTACAAAGCAAGTTCACTCAAAATATTCGATTTGTACCGCATCTGGTGCCTATGATTCGTGGTATGTTTAGTACAATTCATCTGGGATTAACCGAGGCTGGCTGTCAGCTTGATTTGCAAGCAATTTATGAGCAGGCCTATAAAGATGAGCCCTTTATCGATGTGTTGCCGGCGGGTGAATTTCCCGATACCCGTAGCGTAAGAGCCAGTAACCGTCTACGTATCGCCGTACATCAAAACAACAGTAACAAAGAAGCCACAATTTTAGTGGTACAAGATAACTTGGTCAAAGGTGCAGCAGGACAAGCAGTTCAGTGTATGAACGTGATGTTTGGCTTCGAGGAGTCGTTAGGACTTAATCATGTGCCCGTCGTGCCTTAGGTGATACTTTATAGGATAAGGGTTGTCTTAAACGTATGTTTTTTAAATAGATATTGCAGCATTCGGTCTGTTACTTAGGGTTTTTTGAGTCAGACCGCTTACGATAATCTCTTGATTAGTCGTCAGTTATGTATAAACTAAACCCATTTGGTACAGATTTGATAGCGATATATTTGCCGAATAGTTTATGCTTTATAACAGATTGATGATAGAAATATGTTATTGAAGCTAATCTGATGTTAGTTATTGCTTTAAGAGTTAGGTATAATACCTTGCCTTAAAATGGCCTTTAACTTTGGCTGCTTAACTAATTGCCGATTCATAAGATACGAGCCTAGAACACATGCCCACCGAAATCAGCAAATCCACTCCAAAAATTGTGAAGCGATCATCCTCTGGTGTGATGAGTCCGCTGATATTGGTCTTATTTGCGAGTGCAGTCTTGTTAACAGGCGTGATTGCCACTGCTTTTGGCCATAAATTTGGTTATTACCGAGGTTATCAGGCTTCGCAAAATGAAGCCAAGCTTAAAGGTGATGCTCAGCAGCTGACCGCTGAGGATATTAAAAAACTTAAGCTGAATGTAGAGTCTTTAACCAAACAGGTCAATACCGCCAAGCAAGAGCGTGACATCAGCCTAAATAACTTAGGTCAGATGCGCCAAGACATCCAAGATTTGGAAGTCAAAAATATGCAGCTTATCCAAGTAAACGATGTCTATGCTCAAAGCTTGGTTCAGCAAGGTGGCTTGCCGCTACAAGTAGTTGGCGCCAAGATGGAGCCGTTACCTGAGAATGCCTTTGAATACCGCTTTGATGTTGCTATGTTGGCCAAAGACGGCCTGCAGCACCGCTTAAAGCCCACTTTAACCTTGTTAGACGAAGACAGTTTGGTGGAAGTACCACTAGAGCCTAGTACCTATGATATTAAAGGCATTTCGCGTATCAGAGGTCGTTTTGTGATGCCAAGTGGCTTTAAACCTAAGCAAGCCAAGTTAAATCTAGAATCCAACGGTCAAAAAGTAGAACAAATCTACAACTGGCAGTTGTCAGCCCCGGTAGAAAAAATGCCTATGTCGTTATCTGAAGTGCCAGAAACCGACCAACGCCCTGTTAATGAAGGCAAAGGCAACACCCAGGCAAGTAAATAGGTTTTATTTGCCGCAAACTCAAAGATTATCAAGCCACTATGAAACAAAATAAGACGTTTATGGTCGTAAGTCATAAGGGTGGGTCAGCAGACTGGCATCACCCAGCAACGCTGCCAATTGCTCGTCCTTTGAAGCTTATCGATGAGCATACAGAAGAAGAGGGTGAAGTTGAGGTTTTGGTAGCAGAACCTGAGATTACTGAGCCGCCCATGTATGCGGTAGTCATGTATAACGATGACTATACGCCTATGGAATTTGTGGTGTATGTGTTGCAGTCTGAATTTCGCCATAATATGGACAAAGCGGTTGAGATTATGCTCAATATCCACAATCAAGGCCGTGGTATTGCCGGTATTTATCCAAAAGATATTGCAGAGACTAAAGCCAAAAAGGTCAACCAGACAGCCCGAAAAGAAGGCTACCCTTTGTTAACTCAGATTGAACCACATCAAAGCAGCTAATAATTAGCTGCTTTTTTTTGTGCGTGTTCTGGCCTATTTCTATTGTGGCCAACTATGTTGTCTATTTTGCTCCATGTTTTACAGGTTGTATCTTCTATAGCAGCTGATGTTGAGTAGGGCATTTTCAGCTTCAGCTGTGATTTTCAAGATGTGATGAGCGGTGCTTCTAAAAGCTTGTTACGCCATGACGATCTAATATCTCACCAAAGGGCTCAAGTGCTTCTGCTTCAAAATGCTTAACAAATTTATCAAAATCAGCAATCACATCTGGCTCACCAGAGCGGCGGTGCGGGAACTGTTCGACAGGCAATAATCGCTCATTGGTGATTTTTATATCTACCAGTACCGGTTTGCCGCTGCGGGTGACTTGCTGAGCCTGTTGTAATACAGAGTCAAGCTCTCCAGCTTTGTGTACGGTAAAGCCAGTCACTTGGAAGCCTTCTGCGACTTTTGCAAAGTCAACATTTTGTAGTTTAATACCCGAATGCGGCTGATGGGTATCATCTTGTTCTGCCTCGATATATCCTAAAGACTCATTGGTAAATACCAAGTTCATAATGGGTAGCTCATGCTCTGCTTGGGTGATTAGATCAGGTACCACCATCGCCAAGCCGCCATCTCCTGATAAGCTCCAGACCTCACGATCAGGGTACTCTAACGCTGCGGCAATGGCGGCTGGCATACCAAAGCCCATGGTGGCATACAGCGGGGAAGTCACCTGACGACGTCCGCCACCTAAGCTGAGTAGACGAGCAACGGCAATATTAACATTACCCACATCCACACCAAACAGTGCATCTTTCGCCGCCATTTTGTTAATGACTTTGTATACGCTTTCAAAGCCAACAGGATTGGTGTTGTGCTCAGCACGTTTTGCAAGCCATGCATCCTATTGTTTTTTGTCTTCTACTGCCGCGGCATACCAAGCCTGATAATCACTATCTTGCTGACGGGCTCGGGCAGACGCATAGTTTGCGCCGTCTTCGCCATAACGTTTTTTTGCGGCGTTAAGCAATTGACGCAAAAATGTCGGTACATCGGCTAAGATACCAAGCTTAGTCTGGTGTCTGGCGCCAATGACAGAAGGGTTGAGGTTGACATCCACAAAGGTTGCCTCTTCTGAGAACATCGGGAATTCAAAATTGGTACCAGTAAAGAGCACAAAGTCTGCAGCACGGGCGACATCGACGCCAGGCTTAGTCGCCACGCGTCCAGTAGAGAGCATATAAAACTCTTCGTCACCCTCTAAGATGCCTTTGGCTAAATAACTAGATACCATCGGTAGTTTCAATAAAGCAGCAAGCTCACGCAGCTCATCGGCGGCGCCCTGCGCGCCGCGACCAAAATAGACAATAGGGCGACTTGACTGCTCAAGTAAATCCAGTACCTTTTCGACATCCTCCTCATTGGCAGGCAGTTGCCACTGCGGCGTGCTGTATTTTTGGGCAGAAGAGACGTAATTATCCTCAATCTCCACCCAGCCAAAATCTTTAGGAATCACAATTACTGCCGGACCTTTGAGCTCATAAGCTTTGCGAATGGCAGTGTCGATGACTTCTGGTAGCTGCTCAGGTGTCATTACCGTGCGGTTATAGGCAGCAGAACTTGCAAACATTGGGTTTTCAGGCATTTCTTGGAAGTAGTCGGTATTCATCTTATCACTTGGTACCTGACCGACAATGGCCAATACTGGAATATGATCCAAAGCGGCATCATGCAGCGGATTTAATAAGTGGGCAGCACCTGGGCCTGCAGAGCCTAGCATAACCGCAATTTTACCGGTCCACTTTGCCTCAGCCACCGCGGCCAGACCACCGACCTCTTCGTGACGAACACCGATATATTTAATCTTATCTCGCCAGTTATAAATGGCATTCATGGTTGAGTCAAGAGAGCCGCCAGGTAAGCCATATACCCGCTTAACTCCCCAATCGTTCAATACCTTCATCATGGCATCCGCACTTAGTATTTTATTCATGATTATCTCCTTATTTTATGGTTATTGATTATGGTCTTTGGTTATCTTAGGGATAAAAGTAGCATCTCACTGTTACTAACCATATAGACATACTTTAAAAAATTGTAACCAAGGTGAGGGTTGAGGGCTATCAGAGTTTCTGACATTGCTCTTCGTCATCAATGCTTTAAAAAAAGCTGTCTGTGTAGACCATCTGCTTATTTTAGCTTATTGCTGTTTATTGATTATTGTTAAGTAAATATTTCATTAAAAAATAAAATAGTCGGTAACGAAAATTACTTTTTCATTACAAAAAATGTCATCCAGTTTTTTACAGATTGTTGTATAGTTTTCATCACTAAGATGCGGTAATGCCTATCAACAGCGGTTTTATATTGATTTAGTAAGAAACTGACGCACCTGAAGTGACGCATAAGAGTTTTCAGATCCCACCATTTATTTTTTTAATAAAATCTAAACATAAAGTTAAAATAACTAATAGGTTAAATTTATGTCATCTAATTAATTAACAGTTCGAGATGTTGTTATTCAGGTATTACGTGATTTAGGGGTTAAGACGGTATTTGGTAACCCTGGATCAACAGAACTTGCCTTTTTGGGCGATTGGCCAGAAGATTTTGAATATGTGCTGGGTCTGCAAGAAGCGTCCGCCGTTGGTATGGCTGATGGCATGGCTCGTGCCACAGGTCGTCCGACATTCGTTAACGTGCATCCAGCCGCAGGTCTTGGTAACAGCTTAGGTAACTTATTTACCGCCTATAAAAACCAAGTGCCTATGGTGGTGATGGCAGGGCAACAAGGCCGCTCATTACTATCATCAGAGGCGTATCTTGCTGCAGACGATGCAGCAAGCTTCCCTAAGCCTTATGTTAAGTGGTCCGTAGAGCCGGCCACTGCACAAGATGTACCAGCAGCATTGGCACGCTGCTTTGAGATTGCGATGCAGCCTCCCTATGGTCCCACCTTTATCTCTGTACCTAATGATGATTGGGACAAGCCTTGTGACCCTGTTAAAGTCGTCGATGCCATTGGCTTTGGTCCAGCACGTCAAAATGGTCTTGAACGCGTTGCAGAGGCACTCTCTAAAGCAAAACGTCCGGCGTTAGTCGTGGGTACTGAAATCGATATTTTTGATGCGTATGATAATGCAGTGACGCTTGCCGAGCGCACAGGCGCAACCGCATATGTTGCACCAGTAGTAGCAGCAGCAGCTTTCCCTGAAGATCATCCACAATTTGGTGGCTTCTTACCGGCTATTCCAGAAAATCTATCAAAAATGCTTGAGCGTCACGACTTGGTTGTCGTGGCTGGTGCACCAGTATTTACCTTCCACGTTGAAGGAGAGGCCGCCGTATTAACCAATCCAGATATTAAGGTGATGCAGCTAACCTCAGATCCAAATGCGGCTGCCCGTGCAAAAGCAGATCTAAGCTTGGTGGGTGAGCTTAACGAATCCCTTGAAAAACTGATTGAGCTATTACCAGAAAAACCTGCCGCTGATGTGGCTAAGCCTTTCGCCATTGAGCGCAGCACGCCAGAAAAAGGGGACGGTAAACCTTCAGCTGCTTATGTGCTATCTAGACTCAGCGAGCTTATGCCAAAAGATGCGATTTTGGTAGAGGAAGCACCGTCTCACCGTCCTGCACTGCAAAAGAACTTGCCAGTGACTCAAAAAGGCGGTTTTTATACCATGTCAAGTGGCGGTCTGGGTTATGGCTTACCCGCATCAGTGGGTATCGGGCTTGCGCAAGATGAGCGCAAAGTGGTCGCAGTGATTGGTGATGGCTCAATGCAGTACTCAATTCAAGCGTTGTGGACCGCAGCTCAGCATGGCTTACCGTTAACCATCATCGTGCTTAATAACAGTGGTTATGGTGCACTAAAAGCGTTCTCAGACATCATGGGTACTTCTAATACACCAGGTATGGACTTGCCAGAAATTGATATTACCCAAATTGCTCTCGGTTATGGTTGTCATGCCTCTAAGGTGGACAATGTGGATGAGTTAGATGAGGCGCTAAGCGCAGCATTAAATGACCCACGCCCTCATGTGATTGATGTCATTGTTGATCCTAATCAAGGTAACGTTTACTAACCCTAAAACCGAAGAAGCCACATGTTTAATATCATCGTTGGCGCCTTATTGCCCATCTATGTCGGCTTACTAATTGGTTACGTTGCCGGTAAGCGGGGTATGGTCGACAATCAAAACGTCAAAACCATCAATGTCATGCTAATGACCTTTATGGTACCGTTGACCATGTTTATTGCTATTGCACGAACCCCTCGGGATGTCATCATCCCGAACCTCACACTGATCTTAGTGATTGGGGTGTCGATGCTTATTTTATATTTGGCATCGTTATGGATTCAGCAAAAAGTATTTAAACTAAGCTTAGCTGAAGGGGTTGTGCAGTCGTTAACTATTGCGTTCCCGAACTATGCGTCAATTGGTATACCGCTAACACTTCCGCTATTTGGTGATCAAGCAGCGTTATTGGTAGCGATAGCTATTGCGGCAGGTTCTATCTTTGTGACCCCCATAGCCTTGGCACAGTTAGCAATGGGCACCTCTGCTCCTGATGAAGAAGTGTCGGTCAAAAAAGAGTTTATTAAAGGCTTAATCGGAGCGGTGAAAACGCCTGTATTTTTCTTACCGGTTATTGGTTTGATATGGGCAATTATCGGTATTCCTATGCCTAAACTTGCTGCAACAGCCTTCCAGCCCATTACAATGGCAACGGGTGGCGTTGGCTTATTCTTAACAGGCTTATTACTATCTGCTCAAAAAATTAAAATAAATACCAACGTCTCAGTCAGTACCTTATTGAGTAACGTCATTCAGCCCTTATTGACATTTGGTATTGCGGTATTAATTGGTATTAACCATGAAGCAGTGGTACAAGCGGTTATCCTAATGGCCATTCCATCTGCGTTCTTTGGGTTGGTGTTTGGTGCAACCGTTAATGTACGCCCAGCAGTTTCAGGGGCGACGTTATTGGTATCGTCACTGATTGGTATTATCACCATATCAGTATTTTTGGGCTGGCTGGTACCTTAAGGGCTAACACGCTGCTTAAAACCTTAAAAAAGTAGGCACTAAGCAGACAGCTTAAGCTAAAAAAATCTCTTAGTACTCACGTGGGCGCTAAGAGATTTTTTTATTTTTGCTGTCAGCATTATTTTTAATCATAATAAAAAAGCGCCCTATAACTGTCTGAAATGATAGCCAAAAATTACGTATGTTTTGCGTATCTGATAAGTACAAAGTTTGGCGATAGGCTTGATTTTTATACTCAACAACCCTACCTAATGAGTATGTGCGTAAGATCATTGTGTCGCAGTTCATGGTGTGATCCATATTAATGGTCATTAAATAACCCCAACTTGGTGTTAACTTGCTATAGTTAGTTAACTGTCTATCAAACGTATATTTGTAATGATCTTACCTATTAAAAAATAACAATTATCAGGATACCTCTATGTTAAGTCGTCACCTCGAAGTTTCCTTGCGTCTAGCCATGACGCTGGCCCGACAAAAGTCACATGAGTATTTAACCGTTGAACATTTGTTGCTGGCTTTATTAGAAAACAATAATGCAGTTACCACCCTTAAATCTTGCGGCGCTGATATCAGCAGCTTGCGCTCGGATTTAGAAGCCTATATCGACAAACATACACCAAAGCTTGATGCTGATCTTGAGCAAACACCGCAAGCAACCCAAAGCTTTGATCGTATTTTGCAGCGCGCTATTTTCCATGTGCAATCTATTGGCTCAGGCCGCCTAGTACAAGGCTCGGATATCTTAGTCTCTATGTTCTCAGAGCATGATACCTACGCGGTATATTTGCTTAAAAAACAAGGTGTGAGCCGTCTTGAGCTGACTCAATATTTGTCACATGGCAATGAGGGTGATGAGACTCGTGAAGGTCCGTCAGACAATGAAGGCGCAGACCCTAAAGCCGCTCGTGCCAAAAAAGACCCACTGACTGAATTTGCGGTTAACTTAAATAAACGGGCCGCAGAAGGCAAAACGGATCCACTTATTGGCCGCTCAAGTGAAATCGAGCGTACCGCACAGGTACTTTGTCGTCGCCGCAAAAATAACCCGCTGTTAGTCGGTGATCCTGGTGTGGGTAAAACCTCTATTGCAGAAGGTTTGGCTTGGTTAATTATTAACAATAAAGCACCCAAACCTTTACAGGGCTGCGTGATTTATAGCCTAGATATTGGCTCATTAATTGCTGGTACCAAATATCGGGGTGACTTTGAAAAGCGCATGAAAGCTTTGCTTGATGAGCTTAAGAAAAAGCCCAATGCCATTTTGTTTATTGATGAAGTGCACATGATTATTGGTGCTGGCTCATCCATGAGCAGTAATATGGATGTGTCTAACTTAATCAAGCCTGCATTGGCCAATGGTGAGCTTAGATGTATCGGATCAACCACCTTTACAGAGTATCGTCAGGTGTTTGAAAAAGATCATGCGTTATCACGTCGCTTCCAAAAAATCGATGTCAATGAGCCGAGTGTGGATGACAGCATTGAAATCTTGCGTGGCCTAAAATCACGTTATGAAGAGTTTCATAATGTGAAGTACACAGATGCCGCTTTAGTGAGCGCAGTTCAGCTATCAGCCAAACACATTCATGAGCGCTTTTTGCCAGATAAAGCCATTGACGTGATTGATGAAGCAGGTGCTTATAAGCGTTTGGGCGTGACGCCAGATGCCGCTCAGGTTGAAGAGGAAAATCAGTTAATTGATGAGCTCAACAGCACAGATGTCAATGCGGTAGACTTAAGCGATGACGTTTTGGGTAACAAGACCGATTATGATGCCCAAATTGATGCTGATGAGAGCGGTTTAGACGCCGAATCTAATGATGATAATGACGATGACGATTTAGAGTCGGTAGAGTCTGACTTTGAAGATACGGATGAGGCATTGGATGATGAGACGCAAGCGGCACCTACAGTTATTGATGTAGAGGATATCGAAGCGATTATCTCCAAGCTTGCTCGTATTCCGCCAAAATCAGTGTCTAATGATGACAAGTCGTTGTTACAGCATCTAGAGCGTGATTTAAATCGCTTGGTATTTGGCCAAGATGAAGCTATAAAAACCTTATCAGATGCGATTAAATTGTCTCGTGCGGGTCTAAAATCTGCAGATAAGCCGATTGGCTCGTTTATGTTTGCTGGCCCTACCGGTGTGGGTAAAACCGAGGTGTCTAAGCAGCTGGCGAATCTGATGGGCATCGAGCTGATACGCTTTGATATGTCTGAGTATATGGAAGCGCATACCGCCTCTCGTTTAATTGGTGCGCCTCCAGGCTATGTGGGCTTTGATCAAGGTGGCTTGCTGACTGAAAAAATCAATCAGCATCCGCATTGTGTCTTGCTACTCGATGAGATTGAAAAAGCGCATCCCGATGTGTTCAACTTGCTACTGCAAGTGATGGATCATGGCTCGCTTACGGATAATAATGGCCGCGTTGCAAGCTTTAAGCAAGTCATCTTGATTATGACTACCAACGTGGGCGCCGAGAACATCAGCCGTTCATCGATGGGCTTTACTAAGCAAGATCACAGTAAAGACAACACTGAGGCGATGAATCGTGTGTTTACGCCAGAGTTCCGTAACCGTCTCGATGCCATTATTCAGTTCAACCCTCTAGATCCCTCTATCGTAGTATCGGTAGTAGATAAGTTCTTAGTTGAATTGCAAGCTCAGCTAGATGATAAGCAAGTGATGCTAGAGATTGATGATGAGGTACGTGAATACTTGGCTGAAAAAGGCTATGATCGCTTAATGGGAGCGCGTCCAATGCAGCGCTTGATCCAAAATGAGATTAAAAAGCCACTGGCCAATATGGTACTGTTCGGAGATTTAGCAGAAGGTGGTGCGGTGCATGTGACCTTAAGCGAGGACGTTTTTGACAGTGCTCTAGATGATGGCAGTAAGGCCGCTGCAGAAGGCAGTCGTATCTTACTTACAGTGGTCGAGAAGTATGGTCAGCGCGGCGTTGAATACGAAGAAGGCTAAATTTCAAATAGCCTAAAAGCGTTGTCATTGTTATAAATCGCAAAAAAGGGGCTAACCACTGAGTTAGCCCCTTTTTTATTTATATTTTTATGTGTGTTACTTTGAGCCCAAAAACCTCTCAAGCACACGTTTTTATTTTCAATAGAAAGTGGCTTCGCAGTGTGACAGGCGATGTTATACAATGGGCGCTATGATACATTTGATTGCCCATACCTAAAACAAATTAAAAAAGAGTCTACTATGTCATTAGTGAATGAGCCCAAAGGCCAAAAAAGTGCAGCCGAGAAGCAGGCCATTTTAGCCAAAGTTAAGATGCCAGAGGACTGGAAACAGGCCTTAGCAGATGAGTTGACCTCGGATAATATGGACAATCTGCGTGACTTTTTACGTCAAGAGTATGGCTCTGGCAAAAGTATATATCCCAAAGCCAGCCAAATGTTTAATGCCTTTAATTTAACCCCGCTATCGCAAGTTAAGGTAGTGATATTAGGTCAAGATCCTTACCATGGCCCAGGTCAGGCAATGGGCCTGTCGTTTTCGGTGCCGAAGATGATTCCGATGCCGCCCTCCTTACGTAATATTGTAAAAGAAATGGCCGATGATATTGGTACAGTCCCGCCCAAGCATGGGGATTTAACCTCATGGGCTGAGCAGGGCGTTTTACTACTAAATGCCTCGTTGACCGTAGAAGAGGGCATGGCAGGCAGTCATCAGGGTAAAGGTTGGGAGCAGTTTACCGATGCGGTCATTGATGTGGTCAATCAGCAGACCAATAATACGGTCTTTATCTTGTGGGGCAGCAAAGCCAAACTTAAAGGAAAGTTCGTTGACACTGATAAGCATTTGGTGCTCTCTGCGGTGCACCCTTCACCTTTAGCGGCCAATAGAGGTGGTTTTTTTGGCAGCAAGCCTTTTTCAAAAACCAATGATTATTTGCAGCAGCATGGCAAGACTCCCATTGATTGGCAATTACCGCAATAAGTTTAAAAATAGCCTAAGCATTTAATGGCTAATATAAGGCTCAATGCGCGTGGCTATCTTTGTGCTTTGATTGGTCTAAGTCTTATCTATTGACTATTTATTTTATTTGTAACTTATGACGGTGACTGCTGTGAATTTATTGACGCCTCATAGTGCTTTACTAAGTGAGGCCTACCCTGGTGATCTAACCGCTGCTAACTATTGGCTACTCTCTGATGTGGGCTTTATGCGCCGAGCTTTAGCCTTGGCGCAGCAAGGCGCAAGTCAAGAAGAGGTGCCGGTGGGCGCGGTTTTGGTGTGTGACAATAAGATTATAGGCGAGGGGTTTAATCAGCCCATTACCACAAGCGACCCAACAGCTCATGCAGAGGTGGTGGCTTTGCGCTGTGCCTGTCAGACGCTGCAAAATTATAGATTGCCGCCCAACACCACCTTGTATGTCACCTTAGAGCCATGCACCATGTGCCTTGGGGCGCTGATACATGCTCGGCTAGCAAGGTTGGTCTTTGCAACTTTTGAGCCGCGGGCAGGTATGGTAGGCAGTCAACTGAATTTAACTGAAATGGACTTTTACAATCATAAAATGCAGTCGTATTCAGGGCTACTGCAGCAGCAGAGCCAAACCCAGCTGCGCTCATTTTTTCGGGCCAGACGTGGCAAAAAAAAGCCTCAAAAGCAGCCCGATTAAAAGCGCAATGATAAAAATTGCAATGATAAAAAGCCTTAGCGCATTAACAGTAGGGATGCATCTGTTAGTTTAAGGTATTGTTCATTGCACATAAATGAACTCAGGCTGCTTGCCTATACTTTACTCATGCTCTGATCCATACTCTTGACCAGACTTTTGACCAAACTCTTGCCCATACTAAGTTAAATGCGCAAAAAATTCTAAAAATTAACTAGTGATGTTTACTATATTTTGTTATAATCTTGCACTATTTGCGTTTGGCTACTGAATAAAGCGGGTAGATGGCGGCAAATAAGCGCAAGAAAAGAGCTTATTTTGCGGACTTGCTTAAAAAATAATTTAAGCCCAAGCCATTCATTTGATAAAATAAAAAGTAGTAGGTGATACCTCATGAGCTTTCCTGTTATTACCATTGATGGCCCAAGCGGCGCAGGAAAGGGCACAGTTTGTCTAAGACTGGCACAAGCTTTAGGATATCGACTATTAGACTCAGGCGCCCTATACCGTATTGTCGGTCTCAAGGCATTTGAGGCAGGTCTATTAAATGAGTTATCCTTGACTGAGCAAGTGGTGGCCGATATTACTGAGCTTACTCAAAGCTTGGATATTCAGTTTTTGCCACGTGACACAGGTGACGTAGATATTGTGGTCGATGGCGTTAATGTCGCCGGTGAAATCCGCAATGAAACGGTCGGAGGCTATGCCTCAAAAGTTGCCGCTTTGCCTAGCGTGCGAGAAGCGCTACTGGCCTTGCAAAAGAACATGGCCAATGAGTCCGGCTTAATTGCCGACGGTCGTGATATGGGAACTGTGGTTTTTCCAAATGCAGATGCTAAGGTGTATTTGACAGCCAGCGCCGAAGCCCGAGCTGATCGCCGAGTGGCTCAGTTACAACAAGCGGGTGAACGTGCAGATTATTCCGCCATATTAACAAGCATCCAAGAAAGAGATGAGCGCGATGAGAATCGCAGTGTTGCTCCGTCCAAGCCCGCTAAAGATGCTTTGGTATTGGACAGCTCAAGCATGAATGCAGACGATGTGTTTGCCCAGATTAAAAAGTTTTGTCAGCAAAAAGGCATAAGCTTTTAAGATAAAAATTGCTCTATAAGCGATTTTTTGCAGTACAATTGACTTATAAGCAGTCACTTATAGGTTATTTGCAGTACCCATTAGCTTTTAAGGCTTTGGCTTAATACATACCGTGTTTGGCTTAAGGCGCTTAAAATAACATTTTTTTTAAATGAAGATAAAAAGAGCAAAACCAGCGTCAATCTTTTATCCTCATTAACTTGAACCGTACTGTGCTGGACAGGATACGGCTATATTAAGGTAATCATAATGGAATCATTTGCTGAACTATTTGAAGCGAGTCTAGAAGAGCAAGGTCTTGATATTGAGCGTGGCTCAGTAATCAGCGGTGCTGTTGTAGCAATCGATAGCGATTGGATTACAGTTGACACTGGTTTGAAGTCTGAGGGTGTTGTTGCTCGTGAAGAGTTCTTAGACGACAATGGCGAGCTTGAAGTAGCAGTGGGCGATAGCGTTGATGTTGTTGTTGAAGCTGTTGACAACGGTATGGGTCAAACCCTACTGTCACGTGAAAAAGCAAAACGTGTAGAAACTTGGAACGCGCTTGAGAAACTATTTGAAGGCGATGAAATTGTAAAAGGTATCATCTCAAGCAAAGTTAAAGGCGGTTTTACTGTTGATGTAGGTTCAGTACGCGCTTTCTTACCAGGTTCATTAGTTGACGTTCGTCCTATCCGTGACACAACGCACCTTGAAGGCAAAGAGCTAGAATTCAAAATTATTAAACTAGATCAAAAACGTAACAACGTTGTTGTTAGCCGTAAAGCGGTTATGGAAGCTGAAAACTCAGCTGAGCGTGAAGAGCTACTTAATAAGCTTGAAGAAGGTATCGAAGTTGAAGGTATCGTTAAGAACCTAACTGACTACGGTGCATTCGTAGACTTAGGTGGTATCGACGGTCTACTACACATCACTGATATGGCATGGCGCCGCATCAAGCACCCATCAGAAGTGGTTGAAGTGGGTCAAGACCTTAAAGTTAAAGTACTTAAGTTTGACCGTGAGCGCAACCGCGTAAGCCTAGGTCTTAAGCAGCTAGGTACTGATCCTTGGGATAACGTTGGCGGTACTTACCCAGTAGGTAGCATCGTTAAAGCTCGCGTAACTAACCTAACTGATTATGGTTGTTTCGCTGAGATCTCTGACGGTATCGAAGGTCTGGTACACGTATCAGAAATGGATCACACCAACAAAAACATCCACCCATCTAAAGTTGTTCAGATTGGTGACGAAGTTGACGTTATGATCCTAGATATCGATGAAGAGCGTCGTCGTATCAGCCTAGGTATCAAACAAACTCTACCAAACCCATGGGAAGAGTTTGACAAGAAATATGACCGTGGCGATAAGCTAACTGGTACTATCAAGTCAATCACTGACTTTGGTATCTTCATCGGTCTTGACGGTGGTATCGATGGTCTAGTTCACCTATCTGATATCTCTTGGAACGAAGCTGGCGAAGAAGCTATCCGTAACTACAACAAAGGCGACACTGTTGAAGCTATGGTTCTATCAGTTGACGCTGAAGCCAACCGCATCAGCCTAGGCATCAAGCAGTTAAGCTCTGATCCATTCAACGAGTACCTAGTAGGTAACGACCGTGGTTCAATCGTAACTGGTACCGTTAAAGACGTTGACGCTAAAGGCGCTACAATTACTTTAGCAGACGAAGTTGAAGGTTACTTACGCGCATCAGAAATCCAGCGTGACAAAGTTGAAGATGCAACTAAGCATCTAAACGTAGGCGATAGCGTTGAAGCGAAAATCATCAGCGTTGATCGTAAATCACGTGGCATCAGCTTATCAATCAAAGCGAAAGATGAAGCTGAAGAGCGTCAAGCGATTAAAGAGCTTGGTAGCACTCAAGCTGCTCCTGAAGCACAGCCAAAAACAATTGGTGACTTGATCAAAGAGCAAATGCAAGACTAATATTAGAGTGCTATTTAGCTAAATAGCTTCTAAGGTACACGTTATTGATAACGTAAAAGTCTAAAGAAAAGGAGTGGCCAAAAGGCTGCTCCTTTTTTAATGCAAAAACTTAATAGATTGCCTCAATATTTGGCCTAAATCGTTAAAAAGTCTAATATTAGTTCCACAGCAGCCAAAACTTATGATTTAATATCAATATAGACTATGAAAGTTACAATATTCATAGTTAAATCATAAGTCTATTTAAGGCATATGATATTTGGTGAGTAAAATAGCCTTTACTGCGCGTAAGGCATTTGCTTAAAATTTGTTAAAGGACTAGCGATTTAAAGCAGTTTAATACAATTGTTTTTCATACTATTATTTATTAAGGTCACATGGATATGACAGAAGTTATAAATAAATCAGATTTAATACAAGATGTTGCCGCTCGATGCGACTATATGGCAGATTCAGATGTAGACAATGCCGTCCGTGAGATATTAGAACTGCTCTCAGAGAAGCTCATCTCAAATAATAGAATAGAAGTGCGCGGCTTTGGTACCTTCTGTTTGCATCACAGAGAGGCGCGTCAAGGTCGTAATCCTAAGACCGGCGAGATGGTCTTGGTTCCTCAAAAAGCCATTCCTCACTTTAAACCCGGTAAGGCGTTACGTGAAGGGGTTAATCATAAATGGATGTAAACTAGTTAAGTTTAGTGATATCCTGTTACTTTTCTTCTTTATGTTTAACGACATTTGGTTCAACTACATTAGGTGTTTGACTTGAAAGCTCGATTTAGAACATCACCACGCTTTACCCGTAACACTGTATTTTTAATCGCTCTTATTACCTCAATACCACTAGTGGCTTATGCTGCTGGTGGTGCCATAGATGCACCCGTGCAGACTTCTGCTTATGGGGTGCATTTGGTGCTACTTATTGCCTTTATGGTATTGTCGGTGTTTGTGTCCTTTATCTGCTCGGTTTCTGAGGCAGCTTTATTGACCATGACACCCTCTTATGTGGCTTCTATTGCAGAAGAAAATCCCACAAAATCAGCGATGTTAAAAGAAGTTAAAGTCGATAAGATTGATCAGTCTATCGCGGCTATTTTGACCTTAAATACAGTGGCACATACGGTCGGTTCTTTGGGAGCAGGGGCTCAGGCCACTATCGTTTTTGGTAGTGAGTGGTTTGGCGTGTTCTCAGCCTTTATGACCTTGCTGATATTGGTCGGTTCTGAGATTATTCCTAAAACCATTGGTACGGTCTATTGGCGTCAACTTTCAGGTCCAGTGGCGTATTTTGTTAAAGCCATTATATTCTTGCTGTATCCGCTTATTTGGTTCTCCGAAAAAATCACCACTTTATTGACCCGTGGCAAAAAGGCCAATACCTTTAGTCGTAATGAGTTTGCTGCGCTTGCTAGTGTGGGTGAACAGTCGGGTCAAATTGATCCATTAGAGTCAAGAATTATCCGTAACCTGTTGGCATTCGGTGCGATTAAGGTTGAGGATATCATGACGCCGCGCTCAGTCATGCATGCGTTTAATCAGTCGATTACGGTTGCTGAACTATTGGCCAATCGTCCTAAGCTGATGTTCTCAAGATTGCCCATTTATGATGAGGACTTAGATAAGGTGACCGGCTTTGTTTTAAAGTCGGATATTTTATTGGCCAAAGCTAACAATCATATGGATAAGCCTTTAGAGAGCTATAAGCGCGAGATTACCTTTGTATTCTCCAAAATGAAGCTGTTTGATTTATTAGATCTAATGCTCAATAGCCGCATTCATATTGCAGTGACTGTGGGCGAGTATGGTGAGGTCAAAGGCTTGGTTACTTTAGAAGATGTGCTTGAGACCTTATTGGGTCTTGAAATCGTCGATGAAGTCGACCGCGTTGAGGACATGCAGGTACTGGCGCGTCAGATGATGCAGCGCCGTTCAGCGAGGTTAGGGATGTTGGTAGAAGATGATGATACGCCGATAGACCCTTAAGGCTAAGTGGTATCTTAGTGCCTATGTTTTATTGACCCAATAAACATTAATCGACGTCATCAAGCAAAGCTGATTTTTGTGACCAAATATTACAAGCCGTTAATATTTACCTAGGATGGGGTTAACTTAAGTATAGTACCATAAGGGTGCATTACAATTTATAGGTATAAAATTCATCCAGATGGATACATAAATATCAGCCAGTTAAGCTCATTTAGCCGAAAAATTGAAGCTATGAACTCACAAAGTTAAGCAGGTTTTGATAACTGTTTACAACAATAAGGAAGTCTCTATGCTAAAGGGTCTATTTAGCTCAAAAAAATCAATGTCAGCCGTGCTTGCACCTGCAGCTATGGTCACCGCGGTCAGTATGGTAGCCACTGCTGCCCAAGCCGCCCCATTAACTGAGGCAGCCGTGCAAAGCTATGCGGCACAGATGAAGCAAGCGGCCAATAGCGAAAACCTAAGCTTGGTCTCAAGTTTAGTGGCAGATGAAGCCTTAATTTCATTGTCTCGCCGTGGTAAGACCACAAGCCTTGATAAAGCGGCCTATTTAAAGCTGTTACAAGACAGTTGGTCAAAATCAAGCAGCTATACCTATGATATTAATATATCTAATGTGGTCATCAGTGGAGATCAAGCAAAAGCCGATGTTAAAACGATAGAAACTTGGGTCAGAGATGGTCAAAAAAGAGTATTGACCACCACCTCAAGAGCGACGCTCAAATCAGGTGCTAATAATGCGGTACTGTTAAGAGCTGTCTCACAAGTGACTATTGAATAGCTGCTCAATTCATACTCGATAGCTATGAAATAGCAGTAATGAAAAAGTTTGTATTTTGTGCAAGCTTTTTCGCATTATATTATATACCTAATTGTCTTAATAAAATTTCACTTCTTACACTGGGTTGTTATTGTCATGAACTTTAGAAAAACCTCCATTCGATTTTGTAAGCTGCCGTTAGTAGTGGCGATAGGCTCTGTTATTTTGGCAGGGTGTAATAATACAGCGCCTCTACAAAGTGGTACGGCACAGGGAACTCGTATCCCTGTGGCACAAAACGAAGCGGTGTCTAATGTGCCAGCTACCGATGGCTACAGCACAGCACTATTGGACGATGACAGCTTAGATGAGCTTGAAAACCTATTAGAAGCCACCGATATGAAAATGGTGGAAGATGACAAGTTGGCCATTCAGCAGTATGGTAACTTGTGGGACCGTATGCGTGCCGGTTTCCGTATCGATCAAAGCCAATATGGCTATGGCCAACAGCAGCGTATTGATGCACAAAAGAACTGGTTTATTACCCGTCAAGACTATATCAACCGTTTAACCGCCCGCGCCAGTCGCTACTTATACCACACGGTACGTGAAGCTGAGCGCCGCAATATCCCAACTGAGCTGGCGCTACTTCCGGTCATTGAGAGCTCCTACGATCCAACCGGTACTTCTAACGCGGCGGCTGCAGGCTTGTGGCAGTTTATCCCAAGCACAGGCCGTATCTATGGCCTAACCCAGACGCCTACTTATGACGGCCGACGTGACGTTATTGAATCCACCCGAGCTGCGTATGACTTCTTGACCTCGCTGCATAACCAATTTGGCAGCTGGGAGCTGGCCTTAGCCTCTTATAATGCGGGCCCAGGCCGGGTTCAAAAGGCGATTGATGCCAACCGTGCCCGCGGTTTGCCCACTGACTTTTGGTCGTTGTCACTACCGACTGAGACCATGCACTATGTCCCTCGTTTTATGGCCGTGGCTCAGATCGTGAAAGACACGGGTCAATATAGTATTTATTTGCCTGCCATTGCCAACCGTCAGCATTTTAGAAGTGTGCCGGTCAACTATGGGGTCAGTCTAAATGAAATCTCACAAATCACAGGGGTGAGCTATGATGAGTTAAAAGCTCTTAACCCTTCATTGACCAGCGGCCGTGTAGATACCTCAGGCCCAAACCGAGTGATCATTCCAAACCAAGTGAATATCTTGGTTGACTCAAAAATCAGTAATCTCAATGGGAATGGTGGCACTATTTTAGCCAGTAACAGCGGCAGTAGCAGCTCCCCTTATAGTATTCCAGATTCACAATATCAGGTATTGGCCAAATCGCCTGAAGGCTTGGCTGAGTTCGCCAATAAAGCACGTGCGCCCACCCAAAACAGCAGCTATATTGCGCCAAACCCTACCGTTTCATCAAGCTCAACCTTTAAAGAGCCGCCCATTAGTGAAAGTGAGAAAAAGCGCATTGAGTCAGAGTTTGCTCGTTCAAATACACTGCCCACGACTTCTGCTCAGTTAACCCGTAACGATACCATCGTTCAAGAGCCGCCTTTATCTGCTGAAGAGAAGAAGTTTATCTCGCAGCAAATTCGCCAGCAGTCACCTGATGTGGGCGAGGTGGTAAGCTCAGTGGATGGTAATATTAAGCTTGAAGCCATTCAGACTCAGCAGTCTATTTTAGAGGCACGCGGTGAAGAGAAGAAAATTAGCTTTGATCCTCCAACTGCCTCGCAGCAGCAAGTAACACCACCAAAGCCAACCGGAACTCGAACCGTTTATACCGTAAAACGTGGTGATACCTTGGTAAATATCGCCTCACGTGCGGGTCTAAATTGGCGTGATATTGCTGATTGGAACCAAATTAACCCCAACTCTACATTACTTGCGGGCACCAATTTATATTTATACAATGCCAAGCCGATTGCGCCTTTAGATTCTGCCTCTGCCAAGCCGGATACCACGCAAAGTGGCGCGCAGCCTAACACTTATATTGTGCGCCCAGGCGACACTTTAATTGGTACGGCCAACCGTGTGGGCTTAAACGTATCCCGTCTGGCAAGTTATAATGGTCTATCGACCAATGCTCAGCTACGCGCAGGTCAGAAGCTCTGGCTAATCCCTGGCATGGTCAAAACCACTGACACCAGCCCTGCTGCCTCAAGCAGCTCAGATGCCGTTTATAAAGGCAAAACAGAGACGTATACGGTGAAGCGTGGTGAGGGCTTAATTGGTCTTGCTTCTCGCTTTAATATTCCAGTCACAACCTTAGCGGCAATGAATGACTTAAGTCCAACAGAGCAGTTGCTAGTCGGTCAGCGTCTGACAGTCCCTACAGGCACAGCGAGCAGTAGCAGCTCAAGCTCATCGAGCAAGCCGGCCACCTCTAGCTCAAGCAGTAGCTATACGGGTGAGACTACCCGCTACACCGTACAATCTGGTGATAGCTTAATTGGTATCGCGAATAAGCTTGGTGTGGCCCATACTCAAATTGCGGATATAAATAACTTCTCAGCGACCACTCAGCTACAGCGTGGTCAAGTGATTAAGCTGCCTGTGACCAAAGAACAAGTCGCGCGTGGCTTAAATAATCAAAGTATCAAATACAAAGTACAGTCTGGTGATTCGCTCACAGCACTGGCCAATAAATACAATATGTCTATCGCTGATTTGGCCAAAGCCAATAACTTGGGGGTAACCTCAAACCTATTTGTCGGTCAAGTTATTACCATACCAGGCAGTGGAGCAGGTTCATCGTCATCAAGTAGTGCAAGCTCATCGGCAAGTAGTTCAAGCAGCAGTTCGAGCTCAAGCAGTAGTTCGAGCTTGGGATCAAAGCCTAACTATACCGGTACCTATAAGGTGCAGGCTGGTGATGGCTTAATCAACTTAGCACGTGACTACGGGGTATCGACTGCAGATCTAGCTGCGGCTAATAATATCAGCGCCACCGCAGGTTTATTTGTAGGCCAAACGCTCAAAGTACCTAATACCAAGGCCAACAACTCAAGCGCTGCGTCAAGCTCAAGCGGTGCTTCAAGCGCCAGCAGCTCGGCGACTTCGGCAGCTGCAGTCTCTAGTAAAGGTGGCAACTATACGGTTAAATCAGGTGATTCTTTAATTGGCTTGGCCAACCAAAATGGCTTGAGTGTGAGTCAATTGGCCAGCGCCAATGGCTTAAGTTCAAATGCACAGTTACGTATCGGTCAAAAAATCACCATTCCGGCGACCACCACCACGTATAAAGTGAAGTCAGGAGATAGCTTGATTGGTCTGGCCAAAAAATATGGCATGACCCCAGAAAAATTCGCTGAGCTAAACGGTATCAGTAGCACAGCTATGCTACAGCTGGGCCAGACTCTAAAAGTACCTGTTCAATAAAATGGCTTGGTTAATAAAAGCAGAATAAAAAAAGAGCTAAATGTGAGCTCTTTTTTTTGGTGAACCTTTTAATGTGATGCCGACAAGCAGTTAAGCGGTGCGCATTTTTAGTGACTCTAAGTAGCTGCGAATGTTGGTCACATAGTGCATGCACTGGGTATAGCGTGAGTTGCTTCCGGCATGGTCGGACATATAAGCATACACATTGGTCCAGCTTTTGGGGTCTTGTCCGGCCTTAGCCACTTTGCTTTGGATGCTCTTAACCGCATTGGGACCCATGTTGTAAGAGGCGAGGGCGAACCACAGTCTATCTGGGTTTGGCACATCTCTAAATTCGGCCTTCATTTGTTCTAAGTAGCGTGCACCACCGCCGATGCTTTGATAGGGGTCGATGCGGTCAGAGACGCCCATGGCTTTGGCGGTGTTATTGGTCAGCATCATAAGCCCGCGTACCCCTGTGGGTGAGGTGGCATTAGCATCCAGATGCGACTCTTGATAGCCCATGGCGACAAGCAGCTGCCAATCATGGTCATAAGTGTCGGCTTGCTGCTGGAAGGAGGACTTATAATGAGGCAAATTGGCAGTGAGCGCTTGCTCAAAGTGCTCGCGATTGTAATCGTCTTTTAATAACGTCTGATCATAAAAATTGGCAATTTTGGCGGTGTTGATTAACTGGCCATTTTCGCACAAAAAATCACTGGCTTTAATGGCAAGCGGGTCGTTGCTACTACGAAAAGCCCAATTGGTCTTAGGATGTAGCCCATTAGTGGCCAAAGTGGTGTCAAAGCCGCAACTGATGTTAATGGCGCTAAGTCCGGTATCTTCGGTTAGCTTTGTACTGGCTGTCGTCAGCGCCATATCTGCTTTACCTTGACGCACAGCTTGCAGTGCTTGTGCTTCATTGGCGTAATCTTGCACCTGCAGCGTCACCCCTAATTGATTGGCATAACTGCGCGCAATGTCATAGCCAAAGCCATGCTGAAAGCCATCTGTCGCAAAATAAGTGCTATCACCTTTGACTGAGGCTAAGGTGAGAGTATTTGACGCCATAACCTTATCGTATGCTACAGAATCTGTGCTAAATAAGGAGGTGGTCAAACTTTTGGCCGGCAAAGACAGTAGCGCAATACTGGAGATTTGCACCAGCATCTTGGTCTTTGCAAACTTCTTGCTCGCAAGGGGTTTTTTAGTACCGAAAGCGGTATAAAACAGGGTAGGTACAAAGCGGTTAACGCGTTTGAAGCTTTGAGAGGGTAGGTGTGATACAACTGGATTTGAATGGGATTTGTCTTTGCGTTTTAACCTATAGGCGATGCGTTGCATGGATGTCTCCTTCGTCCAACCATCCATACTGTGTAGAGGTTAATACACCATTGTATTAAGGTCTCGTTAAAGCCACAGCTATGAGCAGCGAGCGTTATAGTGACTCAATAGACATCTGTATGTACCAATATATCCTGCACAATAGCGCTATCTTTGATGTCTATTAAGCGTTTGATTAAGGGTGCAAAAACACAAATAACCACTTAATAAGACCTATAACGATTTAACTTCGCTTCGCCCTAAGGGGGCGGTTGTTTGGTGCGATGGCATAAGACCATATTCAAAAAACAACAAAACAAGCTTGGTTAAATAGGCTGCTAGCAAGACGAATTAAAAACAGCAAGAATAAATATCATAGCCTGACCAAAACACAAAACCGCCTGTACAATTTACCAAGTACAGGCTTATTATGGCTAGACGATGACAAAGCCGGCTTTAGCCTAAAGCTTACCTAATAAGGGCAAGCGATAGTAAAAACCCACTTGTGGCAAATTACAACTTGTCCCGCATCTGGCATAGTGACTCAATGCCTATCAAGCCGGACTGATTCGGACCTAAAAACTTAACCTTTAGGCCTGATCGTTTTAAGTCGTGTAATTAAGCCACTTATCTCAAGCTGATTTTTAACCGAGTATAATCAAATGGGCAGGACTGAGCGTCAAAGCGCTATAGCTGCCTTGATAGTCAGTCCTTTACTTTTAGAAATATACTGGCCACTGACGAGCGGCACTAAGGAGGCTAATAGCACCCTTAGTGCCACTTATCAAAATCCGCACTTGCGATGATTTGTAAAATTTGGCAGTTCACTGCAGAGCATTCCCCGTCTTTGTGCCGCTGAGCCAAAACCACTAAGATCATATGGCAACGAGGTTTGCTAAATAACTAAAAACAACTACTGTTCTTTGAAAAAAACAGTAAGTGAAACGGATAAGCAGATAGATGGGGGCTATTAGTCATAACTCAATAGGTAATGATATTTGACAGCCACTGTCATGTATTGCTGCCACATATCAGAACCAAAATCACTAAAAACCCAGCTTATGTTGGCTTATTATACTAAAAAATATTTTATTGATGTGAATTATAAAATGAATGGTTAGGTTTGATGATATCAAAGCAGCAATTTAACTAAGAATTTTAAGTGTTTCACTATGCAGGATTAGGATCGTCGATAAAGCGTACTTGTACACCGTGCGTCTGTGCAATAAGCTCGCCTAACGCCTTAATGCCTCCTTGCTCTGTAGCATGATGACCGCAGGCTAGATAATCAATGCCCAGTTCACGGGCAGCATGAGTGGTACGCTCTGATATCTCTCCTGATATATAAAGCTGACAGCCCATCTTCGCTGCTTGTTCAATCATATCTTGAGCACCACCAGTACACAGCCCTACTTTAGTAATCAGCTTATTGCCCGCTGCAATGTGGGTTGGGGTACGCTGTAACTGGGTGGTGACTCGCGCTATAAAGTCCTCAATAGCGGTAGGCTCACACTGTGCGATATTGCCCACAGGATAGTTATCTTCAGGATACAGTGCACCGGTAATCTCAAGCGATAAGAGCTGGGCTAAAGTGGTGTTATTACCGATCACAGGGTGCGCATCTAACGGCAAATGATAGGCAAGTAGTGAGATATTGTTTTGTAGTAAGCTACGAATACGCTTGCCCTTCATGCCCACTAACGGCTGATCTTCACCTTTCCAAAAATAACCATGATGTACCAAGATGGCATCAGCTTGCTCACTAATGGCTGCGTCGATAAGGTTTTGAGTGGCGGTCACTCCGGTGACAATCTTATGGATGGGGGCATCCGCATCGACTTGTAGTCCATTTGGGCAGTAATCTTTAAAGGCATCTACTTGCAGATAGTCATCACACCACTGCGCCAAAGCTGATGGGGTCATCGTAGCCGTTTGAGGGATATTAGCCGCTGTTTGAGGGTCATAGGATTGAGTCATAGTAAGTCTCCTAAATAAAGATACATAAGCAATAGCAATAAGAGGTGGCCAGTGTATAAGATATGGCCGGCAAGTAACAGGAACTGAACAATATATGTTGCAAAATAGCAGAGAGGTTTCCCAGTAATAGCCTAACAAATGTTAAACTAATAGCTATTTATTGGTATGCAATTAAATAATTAAACTATAGCAACGCCAACATATGCGGTAAACCTACTGAGTTCAGACATTTTTTACTGCTCATCTAAAGTAGGGGGTAGGATAAACAGGTTTGCCGGCTGTGCCAAGTTGAGAGCATCGAGGAGTGACATGTCTGCATCATCAAAAACAAATATTATTTGGAAAGTTCTACCCTGGTTATTACTAATAGCAGTTCTAGCGGCTTTTATTTGGGTGTATATTGACCAAAAAACCCGCCAACAAAGTGCTTGGGAGCCGCCTCGTAGCGAGACCACCTCTATTCCGCTCAATAATGGCCGCGTGTCAGATAGACCGGAGCCGGTTACCTCTTATCACAATGCTGTGGCCAGAGCCTCTCGCTCTGTGGTGAATATCTATACGACCCAAATTGTACAAAATCCTTATATGAACGACCCCGTATTGCGTCGTTTTTACGAGTTTCATGGCCAAACGCCACAAGCCGGCCAAGAGACCAATCTAGGTTCAGGGGTTATCGTCTCAACCGATGGCTATATTGTCACCAATGCCCACGTGATTGCCCAAGCCGATGAGATTGTGGTGGCATTGAATGACGGCCGCAAAGCGGTGGCCAAGGTTGTGGGCACTGATCCTGACAGTGATTTGGCAGTGATTAAAGTCGACATGAGTGGTCTTGAGCCATTAGCGTTTAGAGAGCTGCCTATTGAAGTGGGCGATGTGGCTTTGGCCATTGGTAACCCCTTTGGTGTGGGTCAGACCGTTACCCAAGGCATTATCTCAGCCACAGGTCGTACCGGTCTTGGCGTCAATACTTATGAAGACTTTATTCAGACGGATGCTGCTATTAACCCAGGTAACTCCGGCGGGGCATTGGTAGATGCTCGAGGCGAATTGGTGGGTATTAACACCCTTATCTTCTCGCGCTCAGGCGGCTCAATGGGGATTGGCTTTGCTATTCCAACGGCTTTGGTTGAGCAGGTGATGAATGCCATTATCAAAGATGGTAAGGTCAGTCGCGGCTGGCTGGGTATAGAAGTATTATCTCAGCTGCGTGATCCTTCACAAATTGATAATACCACAGGGGTGGTGGTGCGTAATATCATTGCCGGTAGCCCTGCCGCCAAAAGTGGCCTAAAAGTTGGGGATGTAATTTTATCTATCGATGGCGTTGAGATGACTGACTCTAATCGCCTTATTCAGCATGTGGCCAGAAAGATGCCGCATGATACCCTTAAGGTACAAGTGCTGCGTAATTCAAAGAATATGAACATCGATATCACCCTCGCGGAGCGTCCAACTCAGACTGAAGTTGTGCCACCTCAGATGCCCATGTCCAATGACGACCCTGAGCTTTATTTAGAGTCACCAGAAGGCAATGCCAATCCTTTAAGTGATGAGCAGCGTGCTCAGCTAAGAGAGGAGCTCATTGAGCTGTTTGAAAATGGCGCAAGACCCAAAGTAGACCCGCTGCCTCATCAGTAGTAGCGATATAGCTAATAATAAGTGATAAAAAACCCGCAATGTTTCTCGCGGGTTTTTTGTGCTGACAATCCAAATACTGCTGAATATCCAAAGATAATAGGCGCTGACTTATGGCGTAATTAACTAACGTTTTTGAGACGGATCATGCCTTTAACCTGACAGCAGCAGGCGAGTATCTCTCCTTTTTCTAGCATGGCCAAAGGCGGCTTAGCATAGCTGATAGGAAAAGAGGAGGCGGTTAGCTTAACACGGCAACTGCCACAGTACCCTTCACGGCATTGATAATTAATATCGTGTCCGGTACGTAGTAGACCATCGAGCAACGTCTCATCATCGTGTAGATAAAAGCGTGTCTTTGAGGTAAATACCCAAGTCATAGCAAAAAACCACAGTCAGTAAGTTTAAAACAGTCAGTAAGTTTAAATAAGCCAGTGTCTAATAAGTTTATACGCTTATAGTATTACAACTCGAAGTCATCAAATATAGTATTACAACTCGAAGTCATCAAAGTCACTGTCTGATAAGTCAGAGTCAATTTGGCCGACAAGGTAGGAGCTGATTTCAGTCTCTTGCGGTGCGACCTGTACGTTATCTGATGACAACCAAGTATTGATCCAAGGAATAGGGTTGCTCTTAGATTCAGGGAAGATACCCGGTAAGCCGACCGCTTCCATACGTAAGTTAGTAATATACTCGACATACTGGCATAGGATGTCTTTGTTTAGGCCAATCATAGAGCCGTCTTTAAACAGATAACCTGCCCATTCTTTTTCTTGTTCAGCCGCTTTTCGGAAAATCTCAATACTCTCGTTATGACATTGTGCAGCAATCTCTGCCATTTCAGGATCATCTTTGCCTGACGCCATGATATTAATCATGTGCTGGGTACTGGTTAAATGCAGCGCTTCATCACGGGCGATAAGCTTAATGATCTTGGCGTTACCTTCCATCAGTTTGCGCTCAGCAAAGGCAAACGAGCAGGCGAATGATACGTAGAAGCGAATGGCCTCTAATACGTTAACGGCCATCAAGCACAGATAAAGCTGTTTTTTTAGTTTGCGTAAGTCGACATACTTTTCTTCACCATTGACGATGTGTGTACCTGGGCCAAATAGGCTATATAGCTGTGAATGTTGGTACAAGTCATCATAATAATAAGCAATGTCTGAAGCACGCTGTAGAATGTGCTCATTTTCCATAATGTCATCGAATACCACAGCAGGGTCGTTGACGATATTACGAATAATATGGGTATAGCTGCGTGAGTGGATGGTCTCGGAGAATGACCATGTTTCAATCCAAGTCTCAAGCTCAGGGATAGATACCAACGGCAATAGCACCACGTTTGGGCTACGACCTTGAATGGAGTCTAGCAAGGTTTGGTATTTTAGGTTACTGATAAAAATATGCTGCTCATGCGTGGACAAGTTACCGTAGTCGATACGGTCTTTTGATACATCAACCTCTTCTGGACGCCAGAAAAATGACAACTGCTTTTCGATAAGTTGTTCAAAGATGGGGTGCTTTTGTTGGTCATAGCGTGCTACGTTAACGGGCTGACCAAAAAACATCGGCTCTTTAAGCGCGTCATTTTTTGTTTGGCTAAAGATTGAGTACGTCATGATTCTACCTTTTTATTCATCATTGGTTTACAGTTGGGTTTGTTAAACTTTTGTCTTTGTCATCTGTTTTGCAGCTACTCCTGCCATATGCTTGTATCTACTCGCATGAGCGAGGCGAGAGCACGGTTTGAGCGGTTCCTGTTGTCTCGATATCCTCTCAATACCTAGCTCTCGCAGCTCGCTCAAACCAGTAGTATACCGCTTCTGTCAGGGCTAAACCGCACCTTCGAGTAAGGCTTGCGATGCTTAGTTGGTTTGGCTGGGGTGTTGGGTTTTTTAATCCATCCCCAGCCCTTCCTTTACAAAGGAAGGGGGCGGTTCTTTGAGTTTTAGAAGATAGTGTATGTCTCACGCACCAATTATATAGTTTAAATGATGCATGAAATGTACTGATATAACTATGAGATAGCTATGGTAAATAAAGTTCTTTAAGTATGATTTTTCCATAGATATCAAAATCAGCTTGCTTGAGTTCTAAGTGTTTCAAATACGGGTTTGTATTAATTTTTTCTATAGTTTCATTTATTTGTGACTTACTCATATCATAACCAAAAACTACTGAGTCAAAGGCCTCAAATGGAATTTTTTTTAAGCAAACTTCTGGGTAGCTTTTAAAATATTTTGATATAGATTTTGGCGTATGCTCAGGGAAGTTAGGCTCTATATTTCTACCTTTTTTTTCTTCACACATAGATAAAGGACAGATAAGTCTTCGCTCTTGCTCATAACTCCATCCATTAGTTTTAGTGAATAGTAATTTCTGGCTAAGCTCCATATTTTTTCTAAAATCTTTAGATAATAAGTCACTAAACCTCAAATCACCTAAATCATCAGCATATTCATATTTACGAACAGGCTCACCATCTACTCTAAAAGTACCATCGTAATAAGATATAGAGGCTCTATCTCTAATATCATAACTGACTTTTGAAAGTCTAAACTCCTTGAAAAAAGGATGATTTTCTCTAAATATTATGGCTAATCCTTTTCCTTCACTAGCATAATGTGCCCACATACGTTTGTCGGTAGCGTTTTCAGATAATGAAAAAACCCCTATTTGGCTACTTAAAGCTTCGTATATATATGTATTGAACTTTTCCACAGCTTTTAAAATATGTTTTTTCTGAGCTGACTTATATTCCTCTAGAGTACTATAATCTGTAAAGCCTAATAGGGTAGGGAAATTTTCTGGAACATAACGAATTCCAGGTGGCTTTAGATAAAAATTTATTAAAAACTCTTCTGAAGGTTCAGAGACATTAGATGTAATGCCAGATAAACTATGACGTTTACGTGCATAATCAATATCAGCTGTAGAGAACTTATCTATATATGGGTAAAATTTAGCTTCACTTTTATCATTAAGAAACTTGGGCTGTGTCATCCTAAACAAACCATTTTCTAAAAATTCACGACGAGGGATGAAGCTATTGCTTTTATTATCATATGAAGCACCTAAGTATTTAACTAACATAATGATTATTCTCTAAATAACAAAAGAGTTGAGTAATACATCTATATAATTATTTAATAATATAAGAACTAGCACCTCATAAGTTATCAAGAATATGGCAATAAAGATAATTCCAAAAATTGTAGCTCTCCGCCGAGGGACGAGGCACGGCTATTGTCTTTAAAGATAATCTGCCTATGACCCGCATATTTCTCCATTTTTAAAGAACCCCGATGCCAAGGCCAGTCTTTTAAGTTTGGGTGTCGTAAACTCCACCCAACCTACAAATTAAGCAAATCAAGACGCACCACTCTAAGTCTCCCCTCAAAAAGGGGAGACTTTAAAGCAAACATATATATAACGGTTTGTTTGTAGAGGAGATGCTTTACAGATTACAGCTTACAAGCACCGCTGGCACAGCCGTCATCGATATCGGCTTGAGCATCATTAGCACCATCACGAGTGTTGTGATAGTAAAGTGTCTTAACGCCCAGTTTATAAGCAGTTAGCAAGTCTTTTAGTAATACCTTCATAGGTACACGATTGCCCTCGAAGCGGGTTGGATCGTAGTTGGTGTTGGCGGAGATGCTTTGGTCAATGAACTTTTGCATCACGGCCACCAGCTTTAGATAGCCATCATTATTTGGCATTTGCCACAATAGCTCGTAGTTGCCTTTTAAGTTTAAGATATCGGGCACCACTTGCTTTAAGATACCATCTTTTGACGCTTTTACTGATACCAGACCACGAGGTGGCTCAATACCGTTGGTGGCGTTAGCAATCTGGCTTGAGGTCTCAGAAGGCATCAAGGCTGACAAAGTAGAGTTGCGTAGGCCATGGGTTTTAATCTCCTGACGTAACGCTTCCCAATCAAGGCGCAATGGCTCATTGCACACCTTATCTAAGTCTGCTTTGTAAGTATCAATCGGCAAAATACCTTGTGAGTAAGTGGTCTCATTAAAGGCGGGGCAAGCGCCTTTTTCTTTGGCCAGTTTGTTCGAGGCTTTTAGTAAATAGTACTGCAATGCCTCAAAAGTCTGGTGCGTCAGACCAAGCGATGAGCCGTCCGAGTAGCGGGTACCATTTTTAGCCAAGTAATAAGCATAGTTAATCACACCCACACCCAGCGTACGGCGATTCATGCTGCCATTTTCAGCGGCTTTTACTGGGTAGTCTTGGTAATCAAGTAGCGCATCTAAGGCGCGCACGATTAATTCTGCAGGCTCTTCGATATCCTCTAAGCTATCGACTTCGCCAAGGTTCACCGCAGATAGGGTGCACAGTGCAATTTCGCCTTCTTCGTCATTAATGTTATCCAGCGGCTTAGTTGGTAGCGCAATTTCCATACATAGGTTTGATTGACGGATAGGGGCGACAGTTGGATCAAATGGGCTGTGCGTGTTGCAGTGGTCCACGTTTTGGATGTAGATACGACCAGTACTGGCACGCTCTTGCATCAATAAGCTAAATAGGTCGGCTGCAGGCACATGACGTTTGCGGATGTTATCGTCTTTTTCGTACTTGGTGTATAGCGCTTCAAACTTGTCTTGGTCAGCGAAGAAGGCTTCATATAGACCAGGCACATCTGAGGGTGAGAATAAGGCGATGTCTTTACCTTTAATCAAACGGGTATATAAGGTGCGGTTAATTTGTACGCCATAGTCCATGTGGCGCACACGGTTGTCTTCTACGCCGCGGTTATTTTTTAGAACCAATAGCGACTCTACTTCTAAGTGCCACAGTGGGTAGAATAAGGTCGCTGCGCCGCCACGTACGCCACCTTGCGAGCAGCATTTAACTGCTGTTTGGAACAGCTTATAAAAAGGGATACAGCCGGTGTGCTGAGCTTCACCGCCTCGGATAGGGCTGCCTAGCGCACGGATGTTACCGGCATTGATACCAATACCAGCACGCTGCGATACATAGCGTACAATGGCGCTGGTTGTGGCGTTGATTGAGTCTAAGCTATCACCACATTCAATCAGTACGCACGAGCTAAATTGACGTGAAGGGGTGCGCACACCGGACATAATGGGGGTGGGTAATGAGATTTTGAACGTAGAGGCAGCATCATAAAAACGCTTCACATAGTGCATGCGCTCAGACTTATCGTATGAGGCGAACAGACACATGCCCACCAGTACATATAAGAACTGCGGACTTTCATAAACGGTTTTGGTCACACGGTCTTGTACTAAGTATTTACCGGCCATTTGTTCGGCAGCGGCATAAGCAAGATTCATATCGCGCCAGTGGTCGATGTAGTCATTTAACTCATCAAACTCTTCACGTGAGTAGTCTTGTAAAATGTGCTGATCGTATTTACCCGCCTCGGTTAATTTGGTTACATGGTCAAATAGGTGAGGTGGCTCAAATTGATTGTAGGCAATTTTACGCAAGTGGAAGATTGCCAAACGTGCCGCAAGATATTGATAATCTGGCGTATCCTCAGAGATTAGGTCAGCAGCAGCCTTAATGATGGTCTCGTGAATGTCACGGGTTTTGATGCCATCATAAAACTGAATGTGCGACTTTAACTCAACCTGAGATACAGAAACATTGTCTAATCCTTCGGCTGCCCAAGTAATGACCTTATGGATTTTATCTAAATCGATGGGCTCTAGACGGCCGTCTCGTTTCATTACTTTAATATTATCCATATGTGTCATTGCTCTCTCCGCTCGTTGTCACCAGATTGCCGGTCAAAAACCTGACAATCAGAAAAATAATACCCCAATATATAGTGTGTGTCTTAAAATATTAAACACAATATATGGGGTGGTTTTTATGTTATAGGCACAATATAAAGGAAAAAAAGAATTTTTGCTATCTTGACAAACTACGGCTTAGCAGTTCAAGCAGGTGATTTATGATGAATAATCAGACATCAAAAAAACTTGCAAATTGGCAACCGTTGAAACGCTGCCGGTTAGCGCATGTGTCAAGTAAAAAATACGGCTAAAAACGATTAAAAAAACTTTTTTAATTAAATTGTAAACCACAAAGTCAGGCTCAAAGTTTATTCAGCCAAATCAAATCGGCTAAAATTAAATTCATTGTGTCACTATTGACTTCTGGTAACTTACACTTAAAACATGCCCTTTTTATTACAGCCATTTGCTCAAAACAGTGAGTACCGCGTTAAATTTCACCCATAAAAAAAAGCAGCTAACACTGCTTTTTTGGGTAAAATAAGGGCGATACAGTGGCCAACTGCTATTTAGATGGCCTGCTTATACGACAGTACGGACAGTTTTTGCCTGATCAAGGGCTGCGTATAAGTCATTGACTTGAGCTGCTTCAGTAAAGTGTAATTTGGCACGTACTGAAGTAAAGCGGCCGGTGCTGGATTGTTTGACGACTAAAGTTTCCATATCGAAGTCCTCAAACTGAGTGCCTAGAATAAGCTTAACTTCATTTAAAAGGGTGTCATGCTCACCTTCATGACCAATAATGCTCATCGGATAATCCATTGGAAATGCCCAAAGACCTGGGTTTTGGATGTCCGTTTTTTTGGCCAGTGGATCGGTATGTAAGGTTAATTCACGGCTTAAATCGATGTTTTTGTTAGACATAATGTCTCCGTTTATATTTTGTATGAATACTATATGGAGGTATTGTTCAGTTTTTCAAGGGGTAAAGCAGAGCGCTAACACCTGCTTTAGCCTGAGGTATTTATAGGCTTTAAACACAAAAAAGCTGAGAGATTCTCAGCTTTTTTGCTACAACAGGTTATGGGCGTTGACTCAACCTTGGCTTAGTCGTTTTCTAAGAACGAACGTAAATGCTCAGAGCGAGAAGGGTGACGCAGTTTACGTAACGCTTTGGCTTCAATCTGACGAATACGCTCACGCGTCACATCGAACTGCTTACCAACCTCTTCTAGGGTGTGATCGGTTGGCATATCAATACCAAAACGCATGCGTAGCACCTTGGCTTCACGTTCTGTTAAGTTGCTCAGCACATCTCGAGTCGCTTCTTGTAGACCTGCTGAGGTGGCATCTTCTACAGGGCTTGAGATGGTCTGGTCCTCAATGAAA
Organism: Psychrobacter sp. H7-1; assembly: GCF_904846585.1. Lineage (NCBI taxonomy): Bacteria > Pseudomonadati > Pseudomonadota > Gammaproteobacteria > Moraxellales > Moraxellaceae > Psychrobacter > Psychrobacter sp. H7-1. The sequence continues at coordinate 25,244 of NZ_CAJHBH010000002.1, read as the reverse complement.
TCACCTAGGTGTGAATCTTCATCATCACCGATGGGGGTCTCCATAGAGATAGGCTCTTTGGCAATTTTTAATACCTTACGAACCTTAACCTCATCCATCTCTAAACGTTCGCCTAATTCCTCAGGTGTGGGCTCACGACCCATCTCTTGCAACAATTGACGAGACACACGGTTGATTTTGTTGATGGTCTCAATCATATGCACTGGAATACGAATGGTGCGGGCTTGGTCAGCAATAGAGCGGGTAATGGCCTGACGAATCCACCAAGTGGCATAAGTTGAGAACTTATAACCACGGCGATATTCAAATTTATCTACCGCTTTCATCAAGCCAATGTTGCCTTCTTGAATCAAGTCTAAGAACTGTAGGCCACGGTTGGTATATTTCTTAGCAATAGAGATTACCAAACGTAAGTTGGCTTCGACCATCTCTTTTTTGGCACGGCGGGCTTTTGCCTCACCGATGGCCATACGGCGCGCCACTTCTTTCATTTCGGTAATTTGCATGTCCAGCTTGTCTTCATGGTCGCGGATACGGCGCTGTAACACCACCACATCGTCGACCACTTTGGCTAAGCTATCTGCAAATTTAGGGTTGCCTTTTAGGCGATCAGTTAGCCAATCTACGTTGGTCTCGTTACTTGGGAAAGTCTTACGGAACTCGCTACGAGGCATTTTACCGCGGCGAATGACCAAGCGCATGATTTGACGCTCTTGCTTACGCACATCGTCATAAACATCATGCATAATGGCCATAACATTATCCGCCATGCGGTTGTTAAGCTTTAATAGCATAAAGCGTTCGGCCAGCTGAGCATAGGCTTCTTCAGCTTGCGCACTGCCACGACCATACTGCTCTAGGGCTTGTTTTGCCACCGCAAATAATTCACGGATCTCCTCGACACGTTGACGAACCAGCTCAGGATCTAGGCCACCGCTTTCTTCAGCTTCTTCCTCTTCCTCAGCTTCTTCTTCATCATCTTCGTCATCGACATCTTTAGCTTTAGATTTGGTGGTGATAACGGGGATTTTTTCTTCGTCTTCTTCCACAACTGCCGGTTCAATCTCTTCAGGATCTAAAAAACCAGTGATGACGTCAGAGAGTTTTTTCTCGCCCGCTTCTACTAAGTCATATTCATCTAGGATAAACTGCACAGTACCGGGCCAGTAAGCCATGGCATGCTGGACATCACGGATACCCTCTTCGATACGCTTGGCGATAACGATTTCACCTTCACGCGTCAATAAGTCAACCGTACCCATTTCACGCATATACATACGCACAGGGTCGGTGGTGCGACCAGGCTCAGTTTCTACCGCAGCCAATACAGCAGCAGCTTCATCTGTGGCCATGTCGTCATCGTTAGCACCATCGTTCATCAAGATATCATCAGCATCTGGCGCTGATTCAAAGATTTTAATACCAACATCCGTAAGCATTTGAACGATGTCTTCAATTTGGTCGCTTTCGGTGATTGAGGCGGGAAGTTGGTCGTTAACCTCAGCATAAGTCAAATAGCCTTGCTCTTTACCCATCTGGATAAGTGTGGCTAGTTGAGAGGTAGATTGAGAGGCTGCCTTATCGGTCATAATATCTCGCTTGCAATAGAAGATGTGGGTTAAAGGTAGAGTGAGGGGTGCACATGGTTTTTAGATGGCCAGATGGTTGTCTTATTGTTTTAGTTTTTGCCAAAGCTATTTACGTAAATTTGAGCAACTAAATCTGTAGCCAAAAATCAAAAATGAGTCCGATATTATAACATAATATCCAAAACAGCACCGCAAATACAGCGCAAGCTATAAAAACTAACTTGCCAAACCTGAGTCTAAACTTAGGGGGTATTTACTTGGGTACTACCCGGCGATATTAATGATATGGGGGCATAACCCTTTTTTTAAAGCCACGGCTAGTTTTTGGTCTAAAAAGGTTGATAAATGCCAGATTAAAGCACAATTTAAAACCAGTTATCAGTGTAGGAGCGCTGTTAGACCCTCAAGATTGTTAGACCCTCAGGATTATATCTTGGAGGACTGCTCAGCTTGCTGCTTTTTAAGCCAGTTCATTAAGGTCTGACGCTGCCGGTTCAGATGGCTGGTAATCACCAGCCCTGGTGACTGACTCATCTGTTTTGATAAGGCTTGTAGCATCAGCTGAGTTAACAAGTCATCTACCAAGTCATCTACGTCAATAATCCCGCGCTGGTTGAGATTGGACCAAAATGGATGCCAGCGGGTGGCAAGATTTTGTTGTAGGCCACTTGGCAAATTGGCCAAAATAAAGTGAGCGGCCGCATTGGTGTCCTCAGGCAAATAAGGGGTAAGACCAATGATAGTCTGAGTCAGCTGGGTAAGACTTGGGCTATTAAAATCCTCCCAGCTTGGCAAAGGTGGGGTCGCTACGGGTGCTTGCTGTGTGCCTATCGATTTTTCAGGTATCTTAATATCTGCCACACCAGACACCTCCCACAGTCGCTTGATGGGGTCTTCTGCCAATAAGTGCGGGGCAAACAGCAAACACAACTCGAGCTGTCGGCTCACCGTCATGTCGCTGTCGAAATCTAATAAGACATCATGGGCGGAGTTTTTTTGATTTTTGCGCCCGCCAAGCTTTTGATAAATATCGTTATTAAGCAGATACTTAAAGCTTGAACCCTTGGGCAGATTATTGGTCAACTGACGCACTTGTGACATCAGCTTGGCTTTACCTTCGGCTAAGCTTAAGTCATAGCGCTCGCTGAGATAAGCAAAAATGTATTGCGATAACGGCATGGCACGCTTAATCTGCTCTCGCATCGCCTCCACACCCTGCATGGCAATGTAAGTGTCTGGGTCATGCCCACCTGGTAGGGTTAAAAAGCGCAGCTCTTTGTCATCGCTTAGCACAGGTAAGGCCACCTCAAGCGTACGCCAAGCGGCCTTTTGACCGGCACTGTCACCATCAAAACATAAGGTTAAGGTGGGGTTCATTTGCAATAAGCGGGCGATTTGGGTTTCGTTAATCGAGGTACCCATTGAGGCCACTGCGCCATAGATACCCGCTTGATATAAGGCAATGACATCCATATAGCCTTCAACCACCAGCCAATCGTTCGCTCGCTGTTGGCGTGACTCGTAATAGCCGTAGAGTACATGCTGCTTATGAAAGACAGGGGAGTCACTGGAGTTGATGTATTTGGGCTTAACTTCGTTGTCTAATGCCCGACCGGCAAAGCCAATAATCTGGCCTTGATTGTCGCGAATAGGAAAAATAACCCGATCACGCAGCAGATCATAGTCGCGACCCTTTTCAGATTGACGCACCAGACCCAAAGCTTTTAGACCTGCAATATCCTGCGGAAAGGCCTCTTCTAAATGCTGCCAGCCGGTGGGTGCATAACCCAGACCAAATTCATTAATGGTGGCATCGGTTAATCCCCGCTCTGTAAAATACGCCATGGCATGCAGGTTATTACGCAGATTGTTTTGATAGAATTGGCCAATTTGGATCAGTAGCTCATATAAGTTGCCGTCTTGCTCTATGGTGGCTTGACCACCAAAGTTAGAGGAAGACATATCTGTAAAGCCGCTGTCATAACCAAGGTTATCACCAGGTGTGTCGCCCATATCCCAATCACTGGGCGCCGCTGAATCTAAATTAAAATAGCTGTCTTCATCGAAATAAGCAGGGGGCGCGTCAGCCACTGATGTCGTATTAGTGGCTAAGCCATTAGTTTGGCCCGAATGCGGTGTCGTCGCCGCAGTGTGCGTGTCATTTAAGCGTTTGCCATTGCCAGTCCACGAGGGCGCAGGGGCCGTGGGCGTGGGTTTGGCGCTGCGTTTATAACGCAAGTCTTTGTTGTCTTCTTTGGGAATCTCTATACCCGTCTGGCGTGACAGCTCTTGTACTGCCTCCATAAAGGTTTGGTTTTCGTATTCCCGCAAAAACTTAATGGCATTACCACTCACACCGCAGCCAAAGCAGTTATAGACATTTTTTTGGGGATTAACATAAAAAGAGGGCGTTTTTTCGCCATGAAAAGGACAATTGCCCTTAAACTCTTTTCCCGCGCGCTTAAGCGTGGTGTGTTTGCCAATAATCCCTACCAGGTCGGCTTGGCTATTGAGCTGATCAAGAATGTGGTTAGGGATGCTCATAACGGCGCTTTATCTGACAAAGTGGGTTGTGAGGAAGATGAGGTCAATCACTTAAATTCACAAGAGACAAGTGACATGATAGAGCATTAAAGCGCAATAACCCCTGGCGCCTAGATAGGGTCAGGGGTCAGGGCCAACTCTACATCGCCGACCTTTTAGTATTTATACTATAATCATTTATAGGTTGATATCTAAAAGGTATCGATGGCTTATTGTGGATCCATTTGTTCAGGGTACATCTGGCTTGGGCTTGTAATGCGAGTTTGTGGCTGCGGGCTTGGAACAGGCTGTGCACTTGCATCATCTGGCAGGCCAAGGCCTAATTTGACACCGCGGCGATTGCTATTAATGGTTGGTAAGTCAGCTTGCGAAGTTGCCGCATTATCGCTAGGCAATTGCATTTGCGCAGCTTGCTGGATAACCTGCTGCTTAGTAGGACCTGTGTATTCACCTGTAGCTGCAGGGCTATCATCGCCATTATTAGATCGGCCTAATTTACCATAAGTGATTTTGTTTAATAAGCTGGCAGTGCGGTTGCTGTTAATACGCACGCCACCATCACGGGTCAGCCACTCAGGATAGTTAATTTGTAATAGGGTTTTGTACTGATTGGCAAGGTCAGTTAAGCCCAACTGCTCATTACTGTACGCCAAAATAGCGATAGACTCAGGGATTTGTTGGCTTAAAGGATAGTACTGGAATACCCATTTGGCACGGTTGGCTGCAGCGACATAAGCTTCACGTTTGATGTACCAACGAGCAGCGCTCAGCTCACTTTCTGCAAACTGATTGTAGATATATGTCATGCGCTGAGCGGCGTCTGGGGCGTAGCTGCTGTTTGGAAAGCGCGATAAAAGATCTTGGAAGTTGCTAAATGCCAAACGATAATAAGAGGTATCACGGTCCGCTTGTTGCATACGAGCAATGCTCAAGAGGCTGCTGGTACCGGCATGCATGTTGGCCACACCGCGCACATAGTAAGCATAATCAACCTGAGGGTTGCGTGGATAGAGTTTGATAAACTGCTCAGCACTGGTGGCAGCAAGCTCATAATCTTTAGTCTGGAATTGGCTGTACATCAAGTCAAGTAAAGCCTGCTCAGCATAAGCGCCTGTCGGATAGAAGGTGCGAAGTTCAGTGAGCTGTTCAGAGGCATAAATGTAACGGCCTTTGTCCATAGCTTTTACAGCTTCTTGGTAGTACTGTGCATCAGTCTTCTCTGCGGTGGCTACTGTGTCACTGTCTTTGCCGGTGATATTCTTTAGTGTCTGACAGCCAGTTAAGCTTAATAGGCCTGCTGTCAGCACGGCAAAAGCCAGTTTATTTTTGGCAGGTGAGTGAGATGGTTTTTGATTTGATGCTGTAAAAAAAGGAGTTGAAGCACGCTGCATGGAAATCTCCGCAGAATATTTTAGTCAAATTTTAGTCGCCCTAGTGTAGCACGCTACAATCATATTTTGGTATAGGATTGTTAGTGATTACAACGATAATGTTTTTGTGGTCACCGGTTGTAAATGATCTAAGCTAAAACTATCTAAGCTAAAGGGGTATTGTGCTTAATTAGGACAATAATAGCACTATATTGTCCCAACAGCTGCGGGTAAAGCGCTGAGATTTGGTCAAATCATGCTACACTTAGCACATTAAATAGCAACTCAAATTGGTCACACTTATTATGTCTTCAGCATCAAATCTGCAAAATAACCCAAATTACCCTAATCACCCACAAGGCCAAGATTGTCACGCCTCCGATGTCCCCAAAACTCAGCAAAACCAGAGGGATGATACGGACCATGATGCCTCACTAGAGCATGAGCCAATTGAGACGCAGACCAGCAGTACTCAAGATGAGGGCCTATATGATGATGCTGAGTATGACGATACTGAGTATGACAATGAGCTAGATGACGAGGAGGTGTTGGCTTTTGATGATGAAGCCGCCACTGTAGCCCATAGCGGCGCTCAAGGTGATGCGTTAGAGGTGTCTGAGCTGCATACCGTCACTCAAGAGCAAGCAGGACAGCGTATTGATAAGCTGGCCGCTGATATGTTTACTGAGCATTCGCGTGCTCAGTTACAAGACTGGCTAAAATCCGGCAACTTGACAGTCAATGACCATAATGAGAAGGCCAAATATCGGGTCAAAGTCGGAGATATTGTTCGTCTAGAGACCAAGCTTGAGCAACACGGCAGCGATCAGCCAGAAGATATTAAGCTTGATATCATCTATGAAGATGACAGCGTGATAGTGATTAATAAGCCGGTCGGTATGGTGGTGCATCCAGGTGCGGGCAACTGGAGTGGCACCTTGGTGAATGGTTTGCTGTATCATTACCCCAATCAAGCACATTTGCCCCGAGCTGGTCTGGTACACCGTATTGACAAAAACACCTCTGGCTTATTGGTTATTGGCAAAACCAAAGCGGCGCAGCTAGAGCTGCAAGAGCAGCTAAAAGATAAAAGCGTCTATCGCCACTATCAGTGTGTGGTGGCTGGTGATGCCCCAAGCCTAGCCCGTCAGCGTACCATTGATGCGCCCATTGGCCGTCATCGCACCCAGCGTACAAAAATGACGGTGACCAGCACCGGCAAAACCGCCATTACTCATATTATGAAAATCACGCCGCTGAGTGACACTTATAGCCTGCTCGATGTGCGCCTCGAAACGGGACGTACCCATCAAATTCGGGTACATCTAAGCCACATCGGCCATCCTATTATCGGTGATGATATCTATGGCAATCGTCAACAGCTCAGAGCAGGACTTACCCCTGAGCAGCGCCAAGCCATTCAAAGCTTCCCGCGCCAAGCGCTGCATGCTTACAAGCTGGGCTTTATTCATCCTGAGACGGGTGAGTCAATAGAGCTAACCGCGCCACTACCACAGGATATTGTTGAGCTGGCACACACCCTAAGTGATGGCAGCTTTACGATATAGCTCTAGGCTTACCGCCTGACACAGTGTGGCCTAAAGACGATAATGGAGTCTAATTAATAGCAGCTTATAATCACTAAACAGCGGTGTGGTCAGTGACTGGCCAAAGCGTAAGTGCTGGTCTGCGATGGGATAAATATACAAGCAAAAGGGTAATGGGTCATGAGCCTTGAGAATACACCTAAGTGTGAGACGACGCCTGATGTGCAGCTCAGTGATGAGCACAGCCTTGCTGCACCTTATCAGGTATTGGCGCATACCAAAGCGGTTTTGGTATTGCAAACCGATGCCGGTGAGATTTTGACGCCCAATCCAGAGGGAGTAAGCTTTGGTAACTTCAATTTAGGCCTGCATGTTCAAGATGATCCGCGCCAAGTACTACACAACCGGGCGCAGTTGCTACAGTATATCAATGCCTATTTGCAGCAAAATAGCTTGCAAGAAGATGACGTTGATAAGAGCCTACAGGCAATAAAAAGTATCCATTGGCTCAATCAGATCCACAGCAATAAAGTGTGCCGCATTGGCGATAAGCATGTAGATTCAAGTGCCGCCTCGCTATCATTAGTACCGGCTTCAGCCGATGCCTTGGTAACAGATTTGCCGCAGCAAGCCTTGGCGATTATGACGGCAGACTGCGTACCCATTGTCTTACATGATCCTACTACAGGGCAGATCGCAGCGATTCATGCCGGCTGGCAGGGTCTGGCCAATGGCGTCATTGCCAAGACCTATGCCGCTTTATCACAACATGCCCTACAGCATAAGGGTGAAGCGACACAGGTTAGTGGAGCAAGTGGTCGCTTAACGATTCAAAAACCGGCCATTGAGGCCTGGATAGGTGCTTGTATTGGTCAGTCTTGTTATGAAGTCTCCTCTGAGGTGGTGGACAAATTGCTTTTAGGCTGTGCTGAGCGCGGTATGGATGCCAAGCAGCTTGAGGTTATCAAAGCACAAATTGTGGCGCCGCATGATGATCCGGACAAAGCTTGGCTGGACTTACCAAAGCTTGCCCAATTGCAATTGGCAGAGTTGGGTATTGCGCTGACCTCTGCCACCAACCAGCAAACTAATTTAGACATTAAGCCTGTCATTGAAGCTGAGCGACATATGTCTAAGGACGAGCAAAGCTATACACCGATTGCTTATGCGTGTAGTTATGCTAATCGTCAGTATTACTCTTATCGGCGCAAGACCCATTTAAATGAGACGCATACTGGGCGTATGGCGCTGGTTATTGTGCGTCTGCATTAGCATGCTAAGATGTTGTAGTTTGTTAGCAATATTTGCAAATTTGGTCTAGGTTAGGTTAAATAGGCCCTTTATAAAATTAGGATAGTTTTAGCTCATGACCGTATCCAATGTCCCTACTGATTCTCATGTTGCGTCCAAGCCGGCGCTAAAGATGGCCATTATCTACCATAGTAATTATGGCCATACTCGCAAAGTTGCTAAGGCTATCGAGGCGGGTGCACAGGCCTATGTGCAGTCCACTGCTAAGCGGCATGTGGAAGTTAGAGCGCTGGATGTGGATGAGATGGATTGGGAGTTTGCTGATGCCGCTCAAATGATGGTGTTTGGTAGTGCGGTTTATATGGGCAGCATTACCGCCGAGTTTAAGACTTTTATGGACAGCACCTCAAAGCGCTGGTTCCATCGTAAATGGCATGGCAAGTGGGCAGCAGGATTTGCCAACTCAGGTGGATTAAGTGGGGATAAGCTGGCCGCATTGCAGCAGATTTGTGGCTTTAGCATGCAGCATGGTATGAACTGGGCCGGCTTTCCGATTATGCCGACAGGCCATACTGAGCAAGACATTAACCGTCTGTCGAGCTTTTTGGGGCTGATGACGCAGTCAGGAGATGCCTCACCTGAGGTGACCCCAGGCGAGGGCGATATCAAGTCAGCTAAGCTGTTCGGCGAGCATCTGGTGCAGACTTTAATCAGTCAGCCGCCTTATTTACCGCAGCTGTCTGAGCCGCAGGCATAGGCGTTTTGGATAGACTAGGCAGCGGATGCGATAAGGGGGATGATGAGCCAGGTCCTGAGGTGACTGGTATCGGGCTTCCTGCCATCTGAATGTGTTGACAAGCGCTAAGCGTCGATAGCATAACCGTGACGCTTGCTACGCTGATAAGTTTTCGGATAAATTTTCGGACAAAGAGGATAGGGGTAGATAACATAGCTTCAATCTTCAAGGTAGTAGCGATAACTGATAAGGGCAGCCAGGCGGATAACAGGCCAAATATGCGGTGTTTATATCTTGGTATATTGAACTGAACCCCATAAGTTGGACACAACTTATGGGGTATTTTTATGCTTGTTTTTTGTGGGTTATAGCGTAACGACGCACCCCCATCAGATTACTGGGCGCTGGGTACCCAAACTGGGAATTTGGCGACACCTTCTGTGGGTAGCGTTATGGTCTTACCGCCATCGACGTAGCGAATAACCAGATTGCTGTTTTTGGTACCTTGTGAATATACCACACGCTCACCGGTGGGTGAGAACTTAGGGGCAGCATCGATGCCAGTGGCACCGTAGTTGGCAACATTTGAGCCATTACTGCTCATAATGGCGGCACTACGACCACTTAGATAGCCAATTTTTGTACCGTCCGGGCTTATGCTTGGGTTTGCAGCATATCCACCGCGTGATATTTGTACCGGCGATCCTGAGAAGCTGTAGCGATAAATATTGGGGCGATTGGGGCTGGCATGATCGGAGACGAACACAAAGCTGCCATTTGAAGCGTAGCTTGGACTTAGCTGATCATAAGGCAGACTGATGATTTGTTCTGCTTTACCGCCTTGGCTACTGACTCGGTAGATATCAGAGTCACCATTGACTGTGCTTGAGAATAAAATCTTGCTGCCATCTGGTGAGAAGCTAGGGCTAAGATTACTGCCTTTCATGTCGACCAAGCGGGTTAATTGGCGAGTCTGTAAATCCTGCTTCCACAAGTTGGCACTATTGTCTTTTAACTGTACTGAGTAAGCCACAAAGCGGCCGTCAGGAGAGATGGCTGGACTATAGATAGCCGCATCGATCACTTGTGCCAATAGGCGTTTGTTACTGCCATCGGCATCACTTAATATCAGCGATGAGGTTTTTGATTTGCCACTGCCTTTTTCTTCAACATAGACCAGTCGAGCGTTTAAGTCGATTGGTTTACCGGTTAGCAGCTCATAGATCCGACCTGCCGCCTTATTGGCAGCCGTTTTTTTATCGATACCCTGAACCATTTGAGTGCCTTTAATAATGCGGCCTTGGGCCACCTCAATGACTTCAAAGGTAATGCTGGTATTGCCGCCTTGTTGCTTGCTGCTGCCAATAACCAGATAAGGAATGCCCAGTTGCTGCCAAGCTGGCAAGGTGACAGCCAGATCATCACGGCTGTGTGGCTGACCGATTAAGCCTTGGCTGGTAATCTTTAAAGGAGTGGCTTGTAAGTTGTTTTCAATCAAGCTTGAGACAGTACTGTCACCAGCAAAGGGGACAAAAGCCACCTGGTTTTGATTGGTCTCCCCCTTTTTGGTAATGGTGGCCTCAAGGTCATACTCTTCTTCAGCTGCCTGAGCACTCACGCTCATCAAAGCAGCACTGGCACCAAGTAAGGATATCAGCAGTGTGGTAGTCATTGCCGCAAAGCTGCGGCGAGCGGCGGTATGACCAAAAAGGTTAGGCTGTTGTTGTAAGGTTGTCAAAGTCATGAGTACACAAGTCCTATCTTTGTTATTTTAATGAAATAAAGCATATTAAGACGTGATTGGGATGTAAAGGGCAGCCGTGTAACTAGCGCTGCTTGCTAGGCTATTCAACCACGAAGTTGAGCTTAATTCTACGGGTATTGGTGCCGACCACAGGGGTTAGGGGACTGGCTTGACGGATCGCCGACTCAAGTGATTGTTTTAGCGCCTCATCTGAGGTGTTGGCATTAACGCTCTGAACGCTGCCATTGGCATCGACGGTCACTGATACGGATACCCGAGTACCCACACGTCCTACAGGAGGGTTCCACAAGGGCTTAATCATACCGACTAAAGCCCCACTGATATCGCCACTGCTGGCTTTATTGCTACTGCCTGTGGCCGAACCGCTTGCGGCAGTTGACTTAGTGCTTGAGCCTTCAGCCCCTGAGGCAAAGGTGGCGGCCACTTGACCTGAATCTTGGCTATTGGCTTTTACTTTGGGGGGGTTACTTGTAGGCTGAGCGCTTAGTGGATTTTGCTCGCCAGCAAAGTCGGTTAAATCATCAGGCTGCGTGATATCAGGCGCCTCTAATGGCTCGCTTAGCTCAGTCTCCGAGCTCACGCTGCTTTGAGGCACAGGCTCAGGGAGTGGTTCATTGCGAAAAAATGAGGACATCTTAGAGAAAGTTGACTCATGGCTTAGCTCTGCGGTGTGCGTAGACTCTGGCACTGACTGGGGGCTAAACTCGGGGGTAACCGGCACGCCTGAGGCCATCATGTTGTCACGATTGGCGCGCACTTCTGCTTGCATGGCCGCCAACTCTTCGGGGGTGACAATACTGGTCTCTATGCTAGGTGTCGTCTCTAGCTGAGGAATGCGGTGCAAAAAGATAATAAGGGCCAATATCGAGCCATGCACGATTAGGCTCAAGATGGCCGGCAATAAGATGCCGTTATCTTCAGTCTCTACAGGGATATAAACACTGGGCGCACGATTTAGCACGGATATCATCTCAAATTAAATAAAAATAAAGCGGATAGGGATTATTGGCTCGCAAGCTTAAAACTTATAAAGGCTTTATCTGAGCCTTAAGGTCTAGAGGGCAGCGGCTGAGCGGTTAATAGGCCCACTTTTTCGACCCCCGCTTGTTGCAAATTGGCCATCAGCTGCATGATCATACCGTATTGATTGTTTTGATCGGCATTAATCATTACTTTTACTTGATCGCCGCCCGCTTGAGCTTGCAGACGCACCAAGGTATCAATCAGTTCTTGCTCTGAGACGGGCATATCAATGTCGTTTTCAAAGCTCATAAAAATCTCCCCATTGCTTTTTAGGGAGACGATCACCGGCATTTGAGCGCCAGTCGCGATATTCTCAGTACTGGCTTTTGGCAAGTCCACATCGACGCCGGTGGTGAGCATGGGCGTGGTCACCATAAATATAACCAAAAGCACCAGCATCACATCGATATAAGGCACGACGTTCATGCTGGCATTGAGCTCTTTTTTATGGCGAGAAAAGGGGCTGGCTTTCATAAAATGCTCCTTTTATACCAAAGGGGATTGAATATTTTGGGCCGCTGTGGGTACGTCGTTTGAGCTTGCGACAGGCGCTGCGCCGGTCTCATAGGTTTCACGCTGTAACATACCGGTCATCTCATCACAAAATAAGGCGCGGCTGTCATAGATACCCGCAGCTTTGGCAGTAAAATGGTTGTAAGCCAATACCGCAGGGATGGCAGCAAATAATCCCATCGCGGTGGCAATGAGGGCCTCAGCGATACCTGGTGCGACAGCCGATAAGCTGACTTGTTCTACCTGAGCCAGACCCAAAAAAGCATTCATGATCCCCCAGACCGTACCAAATAGTCCAATATAAGGGGATACTGAGCCGATGCTGGCAAGTACCGCAAGGCCTGACTCTAATGACTGCTGCTGACGACCTAAGCCGACGCGTAGCTTACGCTCAACACCGTCAATAATGTGGTCTTTAGGCTGACGCTTTTTATTCATACGCAAAAATTCAGAGAAACCCACATAAAAGATATTGGCCAAACCATGTCTGTCTGGTGAATTTTGGATCCCCTGATACAGCTTAGAGAGGTCTTCACCGGACCAAAACCAGTTTTCAAAATGCTGGTCTTGACGCTTAGCAGTCCCCAATCGGGCACTTAAGCGAAAAATTAATACCCAGCAGATAACGGACGCCAACAGCAAAATAGCCATGACGATTTGAACCAGTAAACTGGCCTCGGTAATGAGGGCAATAAGATTGATAGACTCTGGCATGAATGAAATACTCGCTGTAATAAAAAACTCAAGATAAAAGGGGGTTAGCATCGACATAACCCAATATTGCAGATTATGCAGTATAGTGTCGCATACTTAAAGGTATTGTTAATAGATTTTATGGTGCCGGCATAAATTGCAGCTCAAAGCTTGATTGACCAATAAAGCTTTAAAAATAAAGCGTGATAACAACAACTGATATTAAATATAAAGTAAAAAATATAAGATATAGCTGCTAAAAGTTATAAAAGCACATCCATCGGCTAAAAAAGGTAGACTAATAGACAGACTCATTAAAGGATTAAGCAAACTCAATCGCTGTGCAATTGGGTGCTACTTGAGGTTTATTATACCTGAATCTAACAGTGCCTCCTTATTTTAGTGGCCCATTATGCTCGCTAAAACAGTCAAGATAAACATCATTACAGCCAACACAAGGCTAAGATGACGTCAGTCAAAACAACCTATAAAGCAGTTATGGCTGAACTGAGCTCATTAAAAATAGTGATTATTGACAAATTTGCGTGTATTTTTTTAGCAAAATTAGTAAAGGTGTACTAGTTTTGGCGTGAATCCTTTATAATTCCACCTTTTTTATTTATCTTAATGCTTTATTTCTCTTTGTCTGTTTTCAGTTAAACTGTGAAAAACAGGCGCTATCCTTTGGTTTTTCAACCCAAATAAACTCAGGCTACTATCTGTGCAGGCTATTATTTATGAATGCAATTGAGCGCTATTTTGGCATTGACGGTCAAAACACCACGATAAAAACAGAAATCCTAGCAGGATTGACCACGTTTTTAACGATGGCATACATTATCTTTGTGAACCCCAATATTTTATCCGATGCAGGAATGGATAGAGGGGCTGTGTTTGTGGCAACTTGTTTGGCCGCTGCGGTGGGCTGTTTTATCATGGGTATTTATGCCCGCCTGCCTGTGGCTTTAGCACCGGGTATGGGATTAAACGCCTTTTTTACTTATGGCGTAGTGTTAGGCATGGGATATAGCTGGCAAACGGCGCTAGGTGCTGTGTTTTTATCTGGCTGTATTTTTATCTGTTTAAGCTTATTTAAAATCCGTGAGTGGGTGATTGATGCCATCCCTAATAGCTTAAAGCAAGGCATTGTGGCTGGTATCGGTGCGTTCTTAGCGTTTATCGCATTAAAAAGCTCAGGCGTTATTGTGGCCAATGAAGCGACCTTTGTAAGCTTAGGAGATTTACAGCAGTTCTCTCCTGTGATGGCGGCTTTGGGCTTTTTCTTGATTATCGGTCTGGCTTATCGCAACATTCCAGGGGCGGTGACCATTGGTATTTTGGCAGTGACTATCATCGCTTTGCTAAGCGGTCAAGTTGAGTTCCAAGGCATCATGTCTTTGCCACCGGCTATCGCGCCAACCTTTTTACAGTTAGACATCGCTGGTGCCTTTGATATTGGTATGATCAGTGTCATTTTTGCTTTCTTATTTGTCGATTTGTTTGACACCTCAGGCACATTAATTGGGGTAACCAATAAAGCAGGCTTGGTGGACAAAGATGGCAGAATTCCAAACCTTGACAAGGCACTACTGGCTGACTCTACAGCGACAGTGGCGGGCTCATTACTGGGTACGTCATCGACCACAAGCTTCGTGGAGAGTACTGCAGGTGTGGCAGCAGGCGGCCGTACAGGCTTGATGGCTGTGACTGTGGGTGTGCTGTTTTTACTAAGTATCTTCTTTGCTCCTTTAGCCGGTATGATTCCTGCGTACGCCACAGCAGGTGCTATTTTTTACGTTTCTGTATTGATGCTATACACTCTAAAAGATATTGATTGGGAAGATTTGACGGAAGCTGCGCCTGTGGCCGTGGTGTTATTATTAACGCCCCTGACTTATTCTATTGCCGATGGTATTTCGTTAGGTTTTATCACTTACACTGTGGTAAAAGTGTTGACCGGTAAGTTTGAACAAGTTGGCCCTGCGGTGTGGGTATTGACGATTATCTTATTGGCTAAAATCGTCTTTTTATAATCTCTAGCATTGGGCTTGATAGGTATGATAATATTCAGCCATCAAGCTCATAACCTCAATCAACGCCGTAGAGGTTTTTCTTTATCAGGTCATAAGTAGGCATTCTGCGCCTCTTATGGCCTGATTCAATAAAGAAGAAGGCATTAGTGAGTTTGTTTTACCGATACTGCCTATAACTTAGGTGGCTAAAAAGTAATACAGCTTGTGTTCACTAAGCCAAACATTCTTCAACTCATTACTTTGTTAGCCTTACTTTGCCCAAAGTTAACGTCGACTGCCTGTTCGCCAATGGTCTGTTCATAGGTGCGCTAGCGGGTGCTCGTGGTATGGGCTTTATCTTTTAAATTTAGACTTTGATTTTTTTGTGTTTTTATTCTTTTATCCTATTTTTAGACCATTTTAGTGTCACCTGAGTATCAATGGAGTTGATATGAATTTCCCCAATCCGTTTTATCCGCAAAACCCCATCTCTTTTTCGCCAGAACAGGTGCTGGACCCCGCTTTTATTAATAGGCCACCAAGCGAGCTATTTAAGCTAATCTCGCCCTTATATAGTGCCGATGAGGACCAATGGCTTGGGGCTTTATTACCCCTAGCTGAGCCTAGGCTTAAAGAAGGCGTTGACGAGCGTTTGGCCATTAGCGATCAGACCAAAAGCTTAGTGGAGCATGTGCGTAGCAATGACAAAGCGGTCAAAATGGTGGACTCGCTGTTATTAGAGTACAGCCTAGATACCCAAGAGGGTATTTTGCTCATGAGCTTGGCCGAAGCTTTGATTCGAGTGCCAGACAATGCCACAGCCGATGCGCTTATCCGTGACAAAATGAGCGTTGCCGATTGGAAAAAACACTTAAAAGATGACAATGGCTTTATCGTTAATGCCTCAACTTGGGGGCTGATGATGACTGGCCGTGTGGTCAGCGTGGATTCTTCAACCACGGCAGCAGGCTTCTTAGATCGCATGACCAAGAAGATGGGTGAGCCTGTGATTCGTAGCGCCATGCAGCGTGCGATGAAGATTATGGGCCATCAGTTTGTGCTGGGTGAGACCATTGAGGATGCCAATCGCAACAGTCAGCCTTATCGTAATAAAGGATATACTTACTCCTTTGATATGCTTGGTGAGGCGGCGGTTACTCATAAAGATGCCGAAAAGTACTTCAGTGATTATCTGCATGCCATTCGCTCAGCGGCGCATGTGCAAGTCAAAGAGGGTATGCCTAAGCCTTCGGTTTCTATTAAGTTATCTGCGCTGCATCCACGTTATGAAGCGACCCAAATTGATCAGGTGCTAGGCTTGCTGCGTCAGCGTTGTATCTTACTGATTGAAGCGGCGCGTGAGGTAGATGTCGATATCAGTATTGATGCAGAAGAGGCCGACCGCTTAGAGGTGTCGTTAAAATTATTTGAGTCTTTATACCGAGACAACATGACTCAAGACTGGGATGGTTTGGGGCTGGTGGTACAAGGCTACTCGAAACGTGCTTTGGCGGTGCTGGCGTGGCTGGCAAGCTTATCAAAAGAGGTGGGTGATCGTATCCCTGTACGCTTGGTAAAAGGCGCATATTGGGATTATGAAATTAAACTGGCTCAGCAAAAAGGCATTACCGGCTATCCGGTCTGGACCCGCAAAGAGGGTACCGACGTGGCATATCTGGCGTGTGCCCGCTTCTTATTAACAGAGCAAATTCGTGGTGTGTTGTGGCCACAGTTCGCCACACATAATGCCCACACTTTATCGTCTGTGATGACCATGAGTGATCATAGAGACTTTGAGTTTCAGCGTCTACACGGTATGGGCGATGCGCTGTATGATCATATTTTGCAAGCGTACAATATTCCGGTCCGTATCTATGCGCCTGTGGGTGCCCACAAAGATTTGCTGCCGTATTTGGTGCGCCGCTTATTAGAAAACGGTGCCAACAGCTCATTTGTGCATCAGCTACTCGATAAGAGTCATCCTGTTGAGAAGCTGACCGTACATCCTTACGATAAATTAACGGCACATGAAACCCTGCATAACCCTCGTATTCCGATGCCGCTTGATATCTATGGTGGCCGCTTGGCAAGCTTTGGGCCTAATATCTTCGTTGAATCGCAGTGGCAGCCCTTTAAAGCGGCCGTTGATGCGCACCTAGCGCAGACTTGGCAAGCCAATCCGATTATCAGTGGTCAACAAATCACTCAAGACAGCCATCAACATTTAACGCTTAATAACGTGGTGGCGCCTTGGAACCATCAAGTGGCTGTTGGTGAGGTGGTGTTTGCTGATGCTGAGTTGGCTGCACAGGCCATTGAAGCGGCGCATCAAGGCCAAGATAAGTGGCAGCAAGTCTCTGCCAGCGAGCGTGCGGCCATATTGAAGCGTACCGCTGACTTGTATGAAGACAACTATGCTCAGCTTGTGGCCATGTGTCACAAAGAGGCTGGCAAGACCTTACAAGACAGCATTGATGAGGTGCGAGAGGCGGTTGATTTTTGTCGTTATTATGCCGAAGAAGCTGAGCGTTTAGAGCAACAGACTCACAGCTTTACTGATATCAATGGTAAGCAAGTCACCCAAAAAAGAGCGCCTCGCGGCACCATGGTGTGTATCAGTCCTTGGAACTTCCCACTGGCCATTTATACCGGTCAGATCATGGGCGCCTTGGCAGCTGGCAACACTGTGGTGGCCAAACCAGCTGAGCAAACCAGCTTAATTGCTTACTTTGCGGCGCAATTGATGTATCAAGCCGGCGTACCTGAGTATGCGCTACAATTGGTGACCGGTGCCGGTGAAGTGGGCGGTGCCTTGACCTCATCAGCGCACATTGATGGGGTGGTATTTACCGGATCAACTCAGACCGCGCAGCTGATTAACCGTGCGCTACACTCTGAGGAGCGCTTGCAGCAAGTGGCTGAGCTGTTTGGTGATAAAAAACCACTGCCTATTTTGATTGCAGAAACTGGTGGTCAGAACGCCATGATTGTCGACTCGACAGCCTTGCCTGAACAGGTGGTAAAAGATGCAGTAATGTCAGCCTTTGGTTCTGCCGGCCAGCGCTGCTCGGCATGCCGTATCTTGTGCTTGCAAGAAGATGTGGCCGATAGTGTCATTGAGCTGCTAAAAGGTAATATGGCTCAGCTTATCGTGGGTAACCCAACCCAAGTATCGACTGATGTGGGCCCAGTTATCGACCAAGACGCTCAAAAAGGTCTGCGTGCCCATATAGAGCAAATGCGTAAAGATGACCGAGCACGCATTATTGCCCAGACACCGATCAGTGCAGATGCCGCTCATAACCTCAGTAACAGTACCTTTGTATTGCCGACAGCCGTTGAAGTGGCCAGCATTGATGTGATTGGTGGTGAGCACTTCGGTCCTATTTTGCATGTGCTACGTTACAAAGCGGGCAAGTTAGATGAGCTGATTGATGAAATTAATGCCACCGGTTATGGCCTAACCTTGGGTATTCACAGCCGTATTGAGACTGTGGCCAATCACATTGAGCGCCGTACCAAAGTGGGTAATACCTACATTAACCGCAACCAGATTGGTGCGGTGGTAGATGAGCAGCCGTTTGGTGGTAGTGGCTTGTCGGGTACCGGTCCCAAAGCTGGTGGCCCTCGCTATGTGGCCAGATTGACCCAGTGGCAGACGCTATAAGCGCCATTATTGTACTCAATCTCACTCAATACAGGGGAGCTTACGCTCCCTCAATAAGGATATTAAGGAACGCTCATGAGTAAAGTATTTAAACAAGATCAAGCCAAGCAGTGTGAAGCTTGGGCACAGCTTGGTGCGGTCAAACGCAGTCAAATTCTGGCCGCTGCCTGTGACAAATTAGCCGCGCTTAGTGAAGATAGTGTTAAGGCCACTTATTTATTTAATCATCTATTAGCGCAAGCGGCATCGCTTGATACGGTAAATCGCTTAAGCGGTGCTACTGGTGAGTCGAATGATCTGTATTTGGCTCCACGTGGCAAATCTATGGTGCTTGGCACCGAATCAGCCTCAGCCACTGCCGTCTTGGGACAGCTTGTGGCTGTATTGCTGACGGGTAACGAGGTGATTTTACGTTTTCATCAGCAGCAGGTATGCGAGCAAGCAATTGCTGCCTTGCAAGAGGCCGGTGTCTATCCTGGGGTAATGAGTATTGCCAATGACTCAGAGCTGACCACGTTGCTACACATTAGCCGTCTGGCGGTAATTGCTGCTGCAGGGTCGCTACCACAGCTGGCGCAAATTGGCCAAAACCTTGCCGAAACGGATGGCATACTAACCCAGTTGGTGCCGGTCACTGATCTTGAGGGGCTTAGCCAAATGTTTGCGCCAGATTATCTGGAGCGCTTTTGCAGTGAGCGTGTGAAGACAGTAAACACCACCGCCATCGGTGGTAATGCCAGCTTAATTGAGCTCGGTATGGGCTAGTTTGCTGGTGGTGATTTAGCAAGGTTAAGTCGATAAATTATGCGTTAATACGCTGTGATTGAGCTTAACGCTAAGGCCGTGCAATACCTATTTGAGTATTGCACGGCCTTATTTTTTTAAGGCATCGCGTCAGGCATTATCTAATTTGGTCAAGGCAGTCAAACTGAGCCGTAAAGCCAAAAAAGTGTTTGTGTTACTATGAGAAGCTGGCCATAAGCGATGGCGTGTATGTGATGATGAATAAGGATGTTTTATGAGTTTGCCGAATATTATTCAGCTAGATGGGCACATTCAAACCTTGTATTTGGCCGTCTATCCGGACAAGTTGCTGCTGTTAGATGGTGGCTGCCGCTGTGATGTGTCTTTGGTATTAAGTTATATAACAAATGAACTCAAGCGGCCTATTACTGATTTAAAGATGGTGGTGGTTACCCACATGCATGTGGATCATGCAGGTGGGGCATTAAGCTTTAAGCAAAAGACCGGCTGCGTTATTGTCTCCTCAGACAATAATACGCAGTGGTATCAGGGTATTCATGGGCGTGCGATGCATGTGATTGATATCGGCCTGGCTTATTATGTGGCCAGACGCTTAGGTAAGCCGCTTAAATACTTGTGGTATCCGGCATATTTGAACCCAGACATTCAGGTAAAACAGGGCGATAGGCTACCAGGCTTTGAGGATTGGCAAGTGATGTCTACCCCAGGACATACCGACCGCGACTTATCCCTTTATCATCCTGAGCTTGAAGTGGTATATACCGCAGATTTAATTGTCAAGCTGCGTCATAAATTCGTCGCACCGATGCCCGTTTATTGGCCGAAGCGTTACCGGCAGTCGCTCGAGATGATTAAACAACTTCGACCAAAGCAAGTGATGATGGCCCATGGTGGTGCAAGATATATCGAGCCGGAGCTGTTTGATCAATTAATTGTAAAAGCTCCCAAGCAGCCATTCACTGTCAAGCGCACCATAAAGCATAAGCTATCTTGGTGGTCTAATAAAAAATAGCCTAAGCAAAAATAAATCAAAGCTGCTTGATGCAACATTTACAAAATCATTCAATGAGTACCTTGACCGCTCAATTAACCCCTCAAATATCAATCATCTCGACATCAAAAACGACATTAACTGACGTATAAAAACCAAAGTTAACGATTGTTGCCTTGTTATGCGCTTAAAAATTGCTTAATCTGAAGGCACATATTAAAAAGGATATAACTCAAATATGGAATCACTATCTTTCATACCGTTAACTGTGGCTTCGGTTTTGTCATCATTTACTGGAACCAACGGAACTGTAGAAGAAGCCGTAATTAGTACCCATACCAGTCCTGAGATTGCAGGCTTATGGGAGCTTGATTTGCAAGCTACCCCTGACTTTGCTGACACAAAAGACAGTGCGGCAAAAGCAGGACAAAGCAAAGAGATGCAAGACTTACTTGCTGCCATTAAGGAATCTAGCCGCGCCAGCCAAGCGGCCGATGATGCCTTAGCAAAGGCTCAAAGCCAAGCGGCAGCCGCCGGCGATGTACAAGCCCGTCAGGATTTATTGGCTAAAGACAGCTGCCGAGAGCGCTATAACTTTGGCGCTGATAGTGCTCTAATCACCACCAGTGGGGCTGAGTGGACATATGGCAAGTATGTGTATCAGCATCAAGAAGAGGGGCTACCAATTATTGCCATTACCACCACTTATGACAACAATGAGCCAGACTGCTCTGGCAGACAAGTGGATCAAAAAGGTGAGGCGATTATTGCGTTTGTCGATTATCAGCCTGAGCAAAGCAAGATGCGTTGGTGTATCGACAAAGACGGCGACAACTGCTTTATGACTTTTCACCAATTACGGCCTTAATTGGGCTGTTATTTAGGTCATCAGATGCTATGATAAAAAGCCACACACCCTTGTTGTGGCTTTGTTATATTTAGCCTTTGACTATTTTTTCTTATTTAATTGATACATAAAAGACAGCATACATGAAACAAGCGACCGCACTGGATATTTTAAAAACGGGCAAGAATGTATTTTTGACCGGCTCTGCAGGCTCAGGAAAGACCTATACGCTAAATGAGTATATCCATTATCTACGGGCGCGCCGTGTGCCAGTAGCCACCACAGCCAGTACCGGCATTGCTGCGACCCATATGAACGGTATCACCATCCATAGCTGGTCAGGGATTGGCATCAAAGATGAGCTAACTGAGCGTGATTTGGTGAATTTATCTCGCAAAAAAGTGCTCAAAGACAGACTGCAAGAAACAGCAGTACTGATTATTGATGAAATCTCTATGCTGCATGCCAAGCAGTTGAACTTAGTCAACCAAGTCCTAAAGCACATGCGCCAAAACGATAAGCCCTTTGGGGGAATTCAGGTGGTGGTGGCCGGTGACTTTTTTCAGCTGCCGCCTGTGGGCAGCCGAGGTGAGAGTAACCGCGATAAGTTTGCATTTATGTCGCAAGCTTGGCTGGATGCCGGCTTTAAGATTTGTTATCTGAGCGAACAGCATCGTCAACAAAGCGGTGAAGGAGAAGATGCTCAAATCACACTGGATAATATTCTCAATCAAATTCGAGGTGAAAACGGGGTATCCGCTGCGGCCATTGCAGCCTTGCAAAACACCTTTTACCAAGATGTCGATGTCAATCGTACTCGGCTATATACTCATAACGTCAACGTTAATAAAATCAATGAGCATGAGCTGGCATTGTTAGAGGGCGAAACCGTCACCTACAATGCCATTGCTCATGGTGATAATAAACTGGTAGAAACCCTAAAGAAATCAGTGCGTACCAGTGATGAGCTGACCCTAAAGACGGGTGCTAAAGTGATGTTCATCAAAAATAATAGCGAGCTTGGGGTGTCAAACGGCACCATGGGCGAATTGATTGGATTTACCACCATCAAACCGCTCAAGTCGAGCATAGCGACCATTGATGATGGCAGCGCAGATGAGGATGGCTCGGCAGAAGCCGTAGATGAGGCTCTAGAAACGTTAGAGGATGCTGAGGCGTTGGCGCACAATGAATCTGATAAGCCCTTAGTCTCTACTGATCGCTATCCTATTGTCCGACTTAATAGTGGCCGGCAGGTGATCGCTGAGGGCGAGGAGTGGATAGTTGAAGATGAGAGCGGCGAGATTTTAGCCAGTTATACTCAGATCCCCCTGACGCTGGCTTGGGCCATTACCATTCATAAATCACAAGGCATGACACTAGATGCTGCCGAAATCGATTTATCCAAGACTTTTGAGCTGGGTCAAGGCTATGTGGCCTTATCTCGCTTAAAATCGCTTGAGGGTCTAAAGCTATTGGGTATGAATGATTTAAGTTTACGCTTAGACCCCTTAGCACGTGGGGCGGATTCACGCTTTAAGGATCTATCTTTAGAGGCGCAGCAATCCTTTGAAGATATCGAGCGTGAGGTACTACAAGAGTCGCATGAAAGATTTGTGATTGCCTCGGGCGGCACGTTAAATAAGGCCAATATTGCCGCCTTTGAAAAAGAGTATAAAAACCGCAAAAAAAAGCAGGCGCAAAAGCTGGCTCAAAAAGACAAGCTAAGCAATCAATTAAGCGATCACTCTGAGAGTACCTTAATGGCCACTCGTATCTTGCTAGAGGAGAGCTTAAGCATTGCTGAGATTGCTCAAAGTCGAGGGCTGGCTCAGTCGACCATTATGGGGCATGTGGCGCGTCTTCGACGCCAAGATCCAAGCTTAAACTGTGAGCATTTGCGCCCAGATGAGGCCCTCTTAAATAAAGTCAGTAAAGCGGTGGATGCCATTGTTGCTGCTGGCGATCCTAATGATTTTAATGCGGCTGATGACAGCACTCAAAGCGTGAAGGGCGGGGATGACTTTGATAAACAGCGTATCAAACTGCGTCCTATCTATGAGTATTTAAAACAGCAAATAGATTATAATACCATCCGCTTAGCGCTTGTCTTTATTGATTGATTCATGGAGGGATCAGCGTATTTATTCATCAAGTCCTGTCTGCTCTGATGGGTCTGAGCTTGGCGTGATCCCCTCCTTATTGTATATTTAATATTAAGTGGTTGTTATGTCTTCTTTTGCCGCACCAAGCTTAGAGCTGTCCGCTTCAAGCGCTTCTTTGTATCCTCTTACCCAGCCATCGCAGGATGATACCGGCGAGTATCGGCCGCTGCGTGTTGCGATTAATGGGTTTGGTCGTATTGGCCGTAATGTACTGCGCGCTTTACTTGAGCGCTTTGAGGTACTGGGCAAATTGGTACACATTGTGGCCATCAATGATGTGGCCGATGTCGATACATTGCTGCATTTATTACAATTTGACAGCACCCATGGCCGATTAAGCCGATTGGGGGTGAGTGCCAGTATCAAATCAATTGATAAAAATATTGATGTAAGCGGTGAGGCGCTGAGCGCTGAGGCCAATCATCACGCCACTAATATCAATAGCGCCCATTTAGCCAATCAGTTGTGTTTATCCAAAAACAACACCACGTATTGTATTGACCTCTTAAGTACCGAACAGCCGGAGCACTTGCCGTGGAGCGCACTGAGTGTGGATGTGGTATTAGAGTGTACCGGTCATTTTCGTTCGTATGAAGATGCCAGTCGCCATTTAACTGCTGGCGCCAAGCAGGTCATTGTGGGCGCTGCACCTTTTGATAAGGTCGATGCCAGTATCGTGATGGGTGTCAATGATGCTGAGCTGACGCGTGATTTGCCCATTATCTCCAGTGTCTCTTGCACCACCCAGGCGTTGGTACCGCTAATTTATGTGCTAGATAAAGCCTTTGGTACGCAGTCGGTAATGATGACTGAAATCCATGCGGTCACGGCCGATCAAAACGTACTAGATCAGCCACATCGAGACAAGCGTAGGGCGCGCGCTTCAGGGCACAATATTATTCCTACTACCTCAAGCAGCATTGCTGCCACCGAGCGCACTTTACCGCATATGTTGGGCAAAATTAATGGTCATTCGATACGGGTACCAACCATTGATGTCGCCGCTATTGATGTCAATTTAGTCTTTGATACAAGTGTCAGCTTAGAGGAGGTGAGAGCGGTGCTAAAAGCTGCGTGTGAGCCAGGCAGTAGCTTATATGGCATTATGGGCTATACTGACCTACCCTTAGTCTCCAGCGACTTTATACATCAGGCTGAGTCACTGATCATAGATGGCCAGCAGCTAATGCAAGTGGGGAGTCAGGTCAAGGTCTTTGCCTGGTACGACAATGAGTGGGGTTATGCCAATCGCTTGTTAGACATGTGTTTGCATTTGCAGCAAGCACGCCCGTAAACGATAAATGACATAAGCAAGAAGAGTAGAGGATACAACACATAAAAAAAGCCCACTTAATTAAGTGGGCTTTTTGATATCTGGCGGAGTCGGAGAGATTCGAACTCTCGAAGGGCTATGAACCCTTGCCGGTTTTCAAGACCGGTGCATTCAACCGCTCTGCCACGACTCCAGTAGGTCGCCTATTATAATGAATTTTTTTTTGAATGCAAGGGTGTAATGGCAGATTATTGATTTATTGAGCAATTATTTTTGTATGGGGCGTCTATACAGTTTGCTTTCTTATTTTGGGCATCGTATTTTAGGTATAAGTTATGGCCATAAAAAAAGCCCACTTAATTAAGTGTAATGCCAGTCAGTTAAGGCAAAAACTCAATAAAAGTAATAAAATAGCCCATCTAATAAGTAGATGGGCTATTTTACTATGAGACTACAAAACGCTATTAATGAGACGCATAAAAGGATTCCAGAC